>JAQVCG010000010.1:0-6772 GCA_028689875.1 Candidatus Rifleibacteriota bacterium
AGCAAAATTATTTCTTCAACCATAAGAAAAGAAGTAAAAGTTGCAACTGACGAGCGTATCAATGCTGTTATCGTATCAGGTGGAAAAGAGCTCTTAGATGAAGTTAAAAAGCTCATTGAAACTATTGATACACCGGTGCATCAGGTTATGATGGAAGCAAAAATTGTTGAAGTTAAAACAGATGCTTCTAAGAGTATCGGCTTTAAATGGCAAGGCACAACCGGTCAAGATGCCGGAACTTGGAACAATATGGACAGCTTGCCCGTATTCTCAACAAAAGAATATTTTGCAGCTAATCCTGATTCAAGCCTTTACCAGGAAGCTTTTACCGGTCAGCAGGGTGAAATGTTCGGACTCGGCGATTTCTACAGAGACAACTTGCTCTTTAAAGCAACATTCTCTTGCTTAGAATCACGCTCTGAAACTAAAGTTTTGAGTAACCCGAAGATTTCTTCTGTGAACGGTCAGGAAGCTAATATCGTTGTTGGTACTAAAGTTATCTACCCCGGTGGTGCTGACCAGCCCCCCAGAGAAAAAGATACCGGTATCAAACTTAAAATTACTCCCAGAATTAACGATGACGGTTATATAACCGTTGACGCAGAACCTGAAGTATCATTTGTTGAATCTTGGTCAGCAAATAACACTTACCCTGTTATAGGAACTCGCTCTGCAAAGACTACAGTTCGTGTCAGAGACGGCGAAGAAATTCTTATCGGCGGCTTGATCAGAGACGAAGAATCAAAAGAAAATAATAAAATTCCTCTCCTCGGTAACTTGCCAATAATCAAGAATTTGTTCAGCTACAAAGGTAAAAAAGGTTCTTCACAAGAACTTATCATCTTGATTACTCCGCATATTATTGCTCAAAGCATTGAATCAGCTGCTCCAACTTCATTGGTTCCTGAAGCAACTCCGATGACCAATAATTACTCGTCTGCACCGGTGCAGCCGACCGGAACTATCGATGATTCATTTGACAACGCTTTTGATACCTCATTCTAACTCCGACGCTAAAAATAAAAAAAAAGCCCTCTGCAAAGAGGGCTTTTTTTATGCCATTTCATTTGCTAATGCCAGATAAACTACCGATTCAACAACTATGCAAGCTGCTTGTATTGCGCAAACGTCAGATCTGTATGATTCGGGATACGCAGGTTGAAGTGTCTTTAAATTAACAGATTCAGAGCGGGAATTAGCCGGCAATGGCTTCATGTGAAATCGAAGCACTAAGGGCTGCCCGTTTGTCATACCACCTTCAAGACCGCCTGCAAAGTTGCTTGTTCTGGTAAATAATTTTTTATCAGAATCATATCTTATTCCATCGGTTGAATTTTCGCGTTTTTCTGACAAAGCTTTTGCATAACCGATTTCAACGCCTTTTATAGCAGGAACACTCATGACGGCAGCAGCAATAATAGAGTCTAGCCTTCTGTTAGATTGAACATGACTGCCAAGACCTATGGGCAACCCGTAAAAAATAACGCAGCCTGTTCCGCCCAATGAATTTTTATTCGCCTTGGCTTCATCAATCAATGATTTCCAAACATTAATTATTTCTGAGTCCATAGTCAAAAAATCTTCACCATTTTTTTCGACCATCTTTTTTATTTCTGCTTCAGGCATAGAATAATCAACCCGGCTTTCTGCGCCGCCAATACTTTCGATCAAACAAACAGAAGTAATGTTTTTCGAATAAAGCATGTTTCGCGCAGGCACAGACAAGGCGGTTCTCATTGCCGTTTCACGGGCGGAAGCTCGTTCTCTGATGATTCTGCAATTATCTAACCCATATTTTATTGCTCCCGCTAAATCTGCATGACCGGGCAGAGGTATTAGAATTTCTCCCTCCGCGCTTGGTTCATTAAATGGGTGCATATAAGCTTTGTGATTCTCGTAATCAGCGTTTCGTATTAACAAAGAAATCGGACTGCCGGTAGTTTTTCCGCCAACGATGCCCGATAAAACTTCAACTTTTTCGGGTTCTATTTGGCATCGCTTACCACGACCATAACCGCTTTGCCGTTTCTTCATCAGTTTTGCAAAGTCTTCTTCACATATTTTTATGCCGGCAGGCATTCCGTCAATTATTCCGCATAGTGCAGGACCGTGCGATTCTCCTGCTGTTAAGTATCTTATTGTCATTTTTTTGTCTCCCGACTCATTATACATAAATAAATCTTTAAAATATATTTAAAAAAAAGCTAATCTGTGAACAGCAAAATGCCGATTATATTCCTGACAGATATAAAAAATAGTGAAGTTAGGCAAAATGAATCCATCTACTATTAGTGAGTTTAATTTAACGGTGAAACTGCTCGGAAGAACTCCGAGAACGCCTTTTACAATAAAAACTAGATGCCCTGACAACAGCCCCCAAACATTGATTGCTGACCCGGTATTTTGGGAAGACGGTATCTGGAAACCTTTTCCTCCTTTTATATGGCTTATTTGTCCAAGACTAAAAGCACTCGTAGGTGTAGTTGAACAAAACGGTTATGTGAAAAAATACTCTGAAAGACTTAAAACAGATGCAGCGTTTTATGAGTTGTATCTTGAAGGTCATAAGCAGATGATTGAAGTCAGATTAAATCTTGCCAGAAGAATATATCCCGGCATACTTCCCGAACACATTGAAACAATACTCGCAGAAACTTCGGTTGCAGGCAGCAAAGATTTAACAGGTGTTAAATGTTTACATTCACACGTAGCACAAGAGCTTGCATATCATAATAATCCCATTGGTGCTGAAGTGTTGAAAATGGTCGGTAATTGCTCCAGATACGATGTGTGCGGCAGCATATATCTAGACAAGGAGGAATGAAATGATAAGAGGCATTTATACTGCATCGGCGGGAATGCTTTGCGAAACGATTCGTCAGGATATTATTGCAAACAATCTTGCTAACGTAGATACAGCCGGTTTTAAAACCGATATGGCAGTTTTTAAAGAATTGCCGACTATGAATATTAAAAGGGTTAATGAATCTATTTACCCGCCAAATCCTTTCAGAAAAACTCCTACTATCGGGCAGCTTGGAACAGGCTCGGTATTAGATGAGGTATATACAAATTTTGCAGCCGGAAAAATGCAGCATACCGGAAACAAACTTGATGTGGCCATAGACAATAAAAATGCTTTTTTTGTCGTAGAATCTGCCAATGGTGAGCTCAAATACAGTCGTGACGGCATTTTTACTCTTGATGCAGATGGCTTTTTAACAAATATGAGCGGTGATTATGTAATGGCTCTTGCTGAAGGAACAAATCCTGCAGATGGTGGACTTATTGTTAACGCAGAAGGCGAAAGAGCACTTGAGCTGCAGAGAATTCAAATTGCAGGCAATACTGCTGAGATTGATACTCAAGGCAGAGTAGTTGTAGACGGCGAAGGACAATTTGTGCTTGCTGCCGGTATTGCATCAGATCGCAAAGCATTCAGAAAAGAAGGCGCCAATAAATTTACAAGGGCTTACGGCGAAGTGGCTCTTAGTGATACAGGGTTTCGTCCCGGCTATGTTGAAAAGCCAAATGTGAGCGTAATAGAACAAATGGTTAAGATGATTGAAGTTTCAAGGGCTTATGAAGCAAATTCTAAGTCTGTTCAGGCACACGACAGCCTTATTGATAAAGCTGTTAACACTGTCGGCGCAAGCAGGCGCTAGGCAAATCTGAAATAATGAGGTGAAAATCTTATGATGAGAGCACTTTGGTCGGCCTCAACCGGTATGAAGGGGCAGGAACTCAATATTGCAGTAGTTTCTAACAACCTTTCAAACGTTACTACAACCGGGTTCAAAAAAAGCCGCGTAGACTTTCAAGACCTTATGTATCAGACCATTACCGAGCCGGGAGCACCCATTTCTGCCGATGCAAGCTACCCAGTGGGAATTCAGGTAGGGCACGGTGTTAAGCCGGTTGCCACTCAAAGAATGTTTACACAAGGTGAATTTCAGCAAACTGACCAAGCTCTGGACGTGGTTATCGAAGGTGATGGTTTCTTTCAAATCCAACTTCCAAACGGTGACACCGCTTATACCAGAGACGGCGCCTGGAAACTTTCTTCAGACGGAACGATCGTAACTTCTGATGGATACACTGTATTACCCGAAGTCCAAGTCCCGGCTGAAGCAATCGGTCTGAATATTACATCCGGCGGTATTATCGCAGTTAAAATGTCTGAAGATGCAGACTTAGAAGTATTAGGGCAAATTGAGCTGGCAGATTTCGTAAACCCAGCCGGCCTTAAATCAATCGGTAATAATCTTTATCAGCAAAGCGGCAGTTCCGGAGAAGCTGTGGTTGGGATTCCCAATACAGAAGGCTTCGGAAGCATCGCACAGGGCTTTACTGAAATGGCCAACGTAAAAGTTGTAGAAGAAATGGTTAATATGATTGTTGCGCAGCGCGCTTATGAAGCAAACTCCAAAACAATTCAGACTTCTGATTCCATGTTGCAGGTAGCAAATAATCTTAAAAAGTAATCAGTATTGAGTAAAGCAGGATGAAAATGAGAATTAGTGTATGCAAATCTGTGATTGCAATTATAGCTCTGTCAGCGTTTTGTAGTATTCAGACAGAGGCCTCGGTTTTATTGAAGTCGAGTGTTTTGGTGACGGACGGACAAATAAACGGCGATTCATTGGTTAGTTCCAATGTTGAGTCTCATTTAAAAAGCGAGTTGGCATCTATTCAGCTTGGGTATATTCCTGACCCATTAGGAACACTGACTTTGGACAAAAAAACTCTTGAAAAGAAATTGTCTGAAGTCAGCGGAGATTTCGAAATTCCTGAAAAAGTGACCATAAAGCGCACAGGAACCATTTTAAAAGCAGCAGAAATAGTTAAAGAAATTCAGCGCCATTGTTTGGCCGGCGATGATGAAAACGTAGTGGTCGATGTATCAAAAGTTCCCGCAACCATGGTATTACCCGGAAATTTGCTTAGTTATTGCGTAGAAACTAGTGCTCAAAACAACTTGGGTATGAAGCTGTTCACGCTAAAAGCAGATACTGACGGTGGTCCTTTCCGACAAATAATTCAGGTAGCGGTAACTAAAAACGTAGAAGTGGCAAAATTGACAAGGCTTGCGAAAGCGGGCGAAGTTATAACACCGGATATGATCATTAAAGACCGAATCGAAATCAAAAGCGATAAAAGCAATCTTCCTATTTCTTACAAAAATGTGTTGGGCAAAACTTTAGAGCATTTTAAATCGGCCGGAACAATCATTCGGGAATCAGATCTTAACAATAAGGTTAAATCGAACAGCAGAGTTGTTGCACAAAGCGAAATGTCACCGGTTAAAGATATTTCTGATGAAATAAAAGAAAATATCATTAATCCGGGTGATTCAGTAGAATACTGCGTAAATGCAGGCAGTCTCAGATTGAAAATACCTGCAAAAGCTGTTGATGGCGGAAACCCCGGTGATGAAATAAATTTGATCAACTTGCAGAATAAAAAACGCATTCGCGGGGTTATTACAGAAAAAGGAGTGGTAGAGTATGCACAAAAATAAGGTAATGATGATTGTATTAGGTTTAATATTCTTGTGTAATTACTGCCACGCTGCATCTTTGTGGCTTAACGGCAATGATTTGTATTCATCAAACGGTGCTGCACGAAATTATCAGCCCGGAGATTTAATAACCATAAGTATTTCTGAAGAATCGAATGCGACTTCAAAGGCTTCTACCAGTACTTCAAAAAAAGCTACTGTTAATGCTACTACCGGTCCTAAGATTCCTATCTTCAAGAATGTAGTCGATAAAGTTGTGGGCAATACCAAGTTTTCAAATGAGTTTGACGGTGAAGGCACTACAACCAGATCGGGCAAACTTTCAGGAACGGTAAGCGCAACTGTGTTAGAGGTTCTGGCTAACGGTAACCTTTTGATTGAAGGAAGCCGCTCAATTGTAGTAAATCAAGAAACGCAGATTATGCGAGTTCGCGGTATTGCAAGACCCAGAGACATAAACTCAGACAATACAATTAACTCAAAAATGTTGGCTGATGCCCAGATTAAGTATGAAGGTCGCGGAGCAGTTAATACTCCCAATAAAAAAGGCTTGATGACCAAGTTTTTTGATGCTGTGTTTTAATCCGTTTATTGAGCTTGTTTCGCAAACTGTAATTCGTAAAGCTTATGATAATATTGGCGGTTTGCTAACAGTTCTTCGTGGGTGCCTTCTTCGACAAGGTTCCCGTTATGTAGCATGAGAATGCGATCACAATTTTTAATAGTAGAGAGCCTGTGAGCAATCACAAGGCTTGTTCTGTTTTTAGTGAGCTTTTGAACAGCACGCTGAATCACGGCTTCGGTTTCTGAATCTACTGATGAAGTTGCTTCGTCGAGTATTAAAACTTGTGGGTCCGTTGCAAGTGCGCGTGAAAATGCTATCAGTTGGCGCTGTCCGGCCGAAATGTTTTTTCCTCTTTCGTGTATTTCGGTGTGAATGCCGTTAGGCAATTTTTTAAGCAAGTCTTCCATTTCAAGCTCTTTAACTATCTGTTCCAGCTTAATCTTATTGGCTTCTTCGTCTTGCTCGTTGTTGGCAAGAAAAATATTGTTAAGAATACTGCCCGAAAAAATATTAACATCTTGTTGAATCAGGCCTATTTTGTGCCTTAAAGAGCTTTTTGAGTAATCTTTAAGTTCGGTATCGTCAATAAGTATGTTGCCTTCTTTGTAGTCATAAAACCTTTTTAAAATTGACGAAATAGTTGTTTTGCCTGCGCCTGTGTGCCCAACTATAGCGATTTTTTCGCC
>JAQVCG010000010.1:6872-41824 GCA_028689875.1 Candidatus Rifleibacteriota bacterium
AGTAATCTTTAAGTTCGGTATCGTCAATAAGTATGTTGCCTTCTTTGTAGTCATAAAACCTTTTTAAAATTGACGAAATAGTTGTTTTGCCTGCGCCTGTGTGCCCAACTATAGCGATTTTTTCGCCCTTTTTAATTTTAAAAGACACGTTCTTCAAAATCTTTTTTTCGGGATTATAAGAAAAAGAGAGATTTTTGAACTCTATATTGTTCTTTAATTCTTCGAATTTTTTGCCCGTTTCTAAGTCTGTTTCGGGTTTTTCATCAAACATGTCAAAAACTCTTTCGGCAGATGCCATTGCACTTTGAAATACAGATAATTGTTCGCTTATGTGCCTTACAGGTTCAAAAAAGGATTGCACATAAGAGATAAATGCGATGAATACACCCACCGAAATCGCGCCGTTTAAAGTTAAAATTCCGCCATAAAGCAGCAGCACAGCAAGAGATATAGAAGAGAAAAGCCTGATGCAGGGCACAAACAAAGCATTGTAGTATATTGATTTAAGCTCTGTGTCCATGAGATTTTTGTTCATTTCATCGAACTTTTCACTTCTTGATTTTTCCTGGTTAAATATGTGAATAACATTCATGCCCGACAGATTTTCAGCCAGTGATGAGTTTAAAGTGGCCAATTTAATGCGCGAAAGTCGGTAAGCATCGTGCATTTTAAACCGTATTTTATATGCTAAAAACACTAGAATCGGTGTAGTAAGCAGCGTCAGCAGAGTAAGCGTCGGATGAAGATAAAACATCATACTGCCTATTCCCAGCATAATAAAAATTTCGGATAAAACGCTTACTAAGGTGCCCGAAAAAAGCTCGGACATGGTTGTGACATCGTTCGTAACCCTTATAACCAGACGGCCTACGGGGTTTCGGTCAAAGAAAGAAATCGGCAGCTTTTGTATGTGCGCGAAAAGCTTGTTGCGCATATCGTGCAGCATATAATTGCCCGTGTATTGCAATAAAAGATCACGTATCGACACTATTAGAAAACAGGCTATGTGCCCGATTATATATAAGGTTACGTATTTCATTAAAAGAGTCGAAGACGCGTTTTTTATGCCCTCGTCGACCGCTTTTGCCAAAAAAAACGGCAGCGCTGTCGTTGCTGCTGTGTCGCAGAATACAAGCAGTATTGCGACCGCCATATTAAGTTTATATGGCTTTAAAAACGGCAGCATACGCGCCACTATTCTGTTGTTCCAGTAGGGCGTCTTTACTTCGTCTGCGTGAAAATATGTATTGCTCATTCTTTTTCCAACTTTTCTTTAAGGCGTTGGCGCTGCCAAGCTGCTGCATATCGGCCATTAAGCTTCATAAGGTCGTCGTGCTTGCCCATTTCCACGATCTCACCGTTGTCCATGTAAATTATGCGGTCGGCATTTTGTATTGAAACCATACGGTGAGAAACTATGATTTTGGTCTTTTTGCCATGTTTATTCAGCGAGTCCAAAATTTCTTTTTCGGTTTCGGTGTCGACGGCGCTTGTGCAGTCGTCCAACACGAGAATTGGCCTTTGGGCTTGCAGTGCACGGGCAATCGAAATTCTTTGCTTCTGCCCGCCCGACAAATTGACGCCTCTTTCTCCTAACATTGTTTCGATTCCGTTAGGGAATTTTTCTACGTCGTCTTTCAGCCCTGCCAAGTTTGCATATGCTAAAGCCTGTTCGGAGTCGTTCTTATTTTCAGCCGAAAACAATATGTTTTCTCTAACCGACTCAGAAAACAAAAATACTTCTTGCGGCACGTAAGAAAAAATGTTTCTGAGTCTTTCGGTGTTTACGCGTGCAATATCAGCGTCTCCAACCAAAATTTGGCCGCTTGTCAAATTTTGCATCTTCATAATAAGCCGCAGTAAAGTTGTTTTTCCGCAGCCAACCGGTCCGGTTATTCCGAGAGTTTCGCCCTGCAATAGCTTAAAACTAATGTTCTTTACGGCATCTTCGGTGCCGTCAGGGTATTTGTAAGTGGCGTTAACAGCTTCAAGGTCAAAATTCCGCGGCGTAAATGGCGTTTGTTCGCTTTCACGATTGTTTTCTTTTTCTTCTTTAAGAATTTGCATGCACCTCTCTAGTGAGGCTTTGCTCTTTTGGTAAAAAGAAATAATCATTCCGATGGCTCTCATGGGCCAGTTCATTTTGAGCAAATAACCTTGAAAAGCCATAAACACGCCCAAGGTTACGGTTTTTTCTATAACCATATTGCCGCCGATAAAAAGCAAAAGTATCATTCCAATGCCGACCAGCAGGTTTATTGCCGGATGAAAAAATGCTTCAAAATTTGCAAGCTTAAGCTTGGTTTTCACAAATTCTTTGCCGCAAGCATCAAAACGGTTAATTTCTTCTTGTTCGGTGCCAAAACCTTTAATTACCCTTATACCCGATAGGTTTTCCTCGGCCGTTGAAGATAGGTCTGCCAGCCTAAGTTGTATCTCTCTTGACCGTTTGTGTATAACCGTTTTAGCTAATGTCGCAAACACAGTTATCAGTGTAAAAGGTATCAGAGTGGCAAATGTAAGCTTCGGAGACAAATAAAGCATAATAAAAGGCACTGTTGAAAGGTAAAAAAGTGCGTCTAACGATATGAGAATGCCCATTCCGAGCATAAATTTTATTTCTTGAATATCGTTGGTCATGCGTGACATTATGTCGCCCGTGCGCGTTCGCTTAAAATAGTCAAAAGGCAATTTAAGCAAATGATCGAAAAGCTCTTTTCTTAAGTCATAGATTGCATATTGCGAGGTGCCTTGGAAAAATTGTCGCCAATAAAATCTGAATACACTTTGCAGAATTGCGATGAAAACTATTGTTAAACTGCAATAGAAAAGAGTGGGGCGTGCTGTTTCAGGACTATTAAAACTGTCGATTGCAAGCTTTAAGCATATTGGCGGAATTATATCGGCCACATTTACAATCAAAAGCGATGCTAACCCTTTAAGCAGAAGATTCTTATAAGGTTTTAGCAACTCTTTTAAGAGCTGCATCGGTTTAATACTATTATCTTTCATTAAACTTTCAGTTGTGAATTTAAACGGTCAATCTGATTTTGAAGCGAATCGCTGTCAGGTTGAAATTTTGGAATATCAAGGCACTGTGAATAAAGTTCGTAATGTTTTATGTCAGCCGCTTCTAACGCGGTGGTGTCGCTTCCTCCGCCAATGTTGCCAAGGGCGTTGGTGGCGCAGTCTAAAATCATCTGCTGTTCAAGGCTTTCTTTAAGCTGTCTAACTTGTAATATGCTTTCAAAAAACTCTCGGGTTTCGGGATACTTTTTGATTATTTCTTCAGATGGAAGCGGTGCCGGCATAAGCTGTTCATGCCAAAAATAGCGCATTTTGAATGATAATTCCATGGGAACATTCTGAAAGCCTTCTTGGTATGGTTCATGAAGCGGACCGTGCCCGCCCAACTGGTTTCCTTCTATCATTTCGCGTCTGAAAGCTTCTTGGGTTTGCTCCTCGGGGCTATAAACAAAAGATTTTAATGAATCGGCGATTGTGTCCAGGTGCTGCATCCAGCAATATCTGAGAATTATGGCTTCGCCTTCTCTGATTTTGTTATTTATAGAGACTATTTTGTCTTGAAAAGATACTTTATCTTGCGCCACTATCGCATACACATTGTTACGCCATATTATAGCGGTAGTTTCGAGCGATATTCTGGCAAATTTCTTTATTCTTGTGGTCAAGGTTTTGATGGCCTGATAAAAATTGTCAAAGGACATCTTTTCGCTTTGTCCCATTGTGAGCCAATTCTTATCGAAAAAAGAAGTTAAAATCATTTGCAGGCCTGAAAACATTTTTCCTAACTGGTCTTCTATTTTAAAGTGAACAGAGTAGGGTGAGGCGCCGCCACGCAATTGAAGTCTTGAAACCAATAACGATACGGTAACTGCTCTAAATAATGATATAAAATCATAAATGATGTAGAGCAAAGCCGGCCAAAAAGCGATAAAGCTGAAAGGAAACCCAGTGCCTGAAATCACCATGGTTCCGCATATTATCATCACTAAAGAGGCGATATAAAAATTTTGGCTTGAAGAAAAATCTGCCAAATATCTTTTAAATTCGCTTGTCAGGTTTACAATAAGATTCCCTCGCGGATTAACATTCGAAGGCATATAGTAAAATTTTGCAGGAATTGCGGGCGCTCTGTTTAGATATTCTTTTTCGATGGGTGTTAAATTGTCGAAAACGGGCCTGGATATGCCGCATAAAGGACAAACGTGCGATGTCGAAGAAACAGAGGCCTGACATTGTCTGCAAACGCTTTTAAGCAAATAGTTTTTCATGTTTGATTCCTTCTGTTTGCTTTTTTAATTTGGGGTAAGCCTAACCATTCTTAAGCTAACGCCTTTGCCTTCTGAGGCAATTCTGAATGTGTTATTGCCTGAATAACCGGCAGGCTGCGTGATTTTATAAAACACTGCTGCGCCGGGGTTTACGTATGTTGTAATTGAACCATTGCCAAGATCTATGTCTTTGGTCAATTTATAGCTTGATTCTGTATTTAAAATTGCCGGGAACATTGTTTCATTAAATTTATGCTTAGAATCAGTAATCTGCGATTTTTGAATTATGCCTCTAAAAACAAGCACTTCATTTAATACAGCCGTTTGCCAATCTTTTTTTACTTGTTCATAGTTTCTGCCGTCGCCTTGAGATAGCAACAGAGTTTCAATGTTTAGAGCGCTGCCGATCGGCGTTGAGCTATTGTGCATGGCTTTTATAAAGTCGCTGCGAAATTGTTCATACATATAAAAATTGAAAAGCCCTTTTTGCCCGTAATGAGCATAGGTGCTTTCCCAAGACTCCATGCCTGTGTTGCTGCTTTCTAACCAACTTCCAAACCTGTTATCGTTTGCGACGCTGTCGGGTTCAATAGCACCTGCACCTGAAACATCCGCAATATATCCGCTTGATGTGGTTTTGCTCATCGCTGCTCGACGCTGTCTATAACGCGCCTCTACGCCTACTGACAAAGATTCATCGAGCCATTCATATTCTTGATTTTGCATATTTAAACCTTTTGCGCTGAAATTAGCTGCATGCTGCAATTCGTGCGCAATGGTCTCACGGGTTGCTGCCCGCCAGTATTCACCCTGAAACTTTGCAGAATAGCCCGGTGCCCAAATACCTATCATGTCTCTGTTATTACCGTTTCCCGGATTGCTAAAGTCTGCAGTATTGAATAACCCTGCAAAACCCAGACGGTTATATTCTTTAGAAAAAACGATCGAAAGCTTGCCGTCGCTGTCTACGTCTTCAGCAAGTCTGTAATTGTCATTAAATAAAGGGTAAATAAAGCTTTCAAATTCGTCGGCAAAATGATTCAAATCATCGCTTGTAATGTTATAGGTGCCCGAACAAGTAATGTCTACGAAAAATTTTGCGTGTTCAGTTATTTTTAGTAATTTTGTTGTTACATTGTTATAGCTTGTAGCATTGCCGTCTGTGATTATTTTAATAATCACTTCGTCATTCAAATTTTCGTTCGAATGATTTACAGAACCTCTTAAACTGCCCTTAGCGCCGTTTCTTAGTGATTGAAACTTGTTTTGTCTTCTCAGATTACTTTCTGTGAGAGCCTTCGCTTCTAAGTTGCCCCATCTTGTATTTGTCATATCTTGTGAGGGAAGGGGCGTATAATGTTGCTCATAAATCGAAGCCTTTATCGAGGCGGCGGTTTCGTGTAAAAGCTGAATACTTTGAGCACTGGTGTGTTCATTGTTCACTATCAGGCTGTAGACCACTTCACGATTTCTTTCTACAGGCAGTTCAACCGAAATCCCTTGAGCTACGTCGCTGAATTCTAAAATTGTGCCCGCTTTCGCAAGAAGCTTTGCACTGTCAGTTGCGGTTATATAGACCCCGGCTCCTATTACGGTCTTTGCGTTAGGGTCATTGTCGCCTGAGGTCGGTAAGAGTGGAACCGACGAGCTGCTCGAACTGTCAGAACCTAAAATGTCGCATCCGCTTATGAAAAATGTGCTTATAAACAGAATAAATATCAATACTATGTGGGGCGATTTTTTCATTATATTTTTGCCTCGTTTCAAATCTTTGACGCTAATTATACTGATTAAGCGCTCAAATTGCCATAAGGATTATTTATTTTTTAGGTATTTATCTAACCATTCAAATTGCTCTGACAATACGTGCAAGATTGACTCTCGCGCTTCGTATCCATGCCCTTCATGTGGCAGCACCACAAGACGCGCTATGCCGCCGTGTCCTTTAATTGCCGCGAACATGCGTTCACTTTGCATGGGGAATGTGCCCGAATTGGGGTCATCTTTGCCGTGGATCATCAAAATCGGCGTTTTGATTTTATCGGCATATGAGAACGGCGACATGGTGTTATAAATGTTCTGGGCCTGCCAGAAGGTTCTTCTTTCGCCCTGAAAGCCAAATGGAGTGAGCGTTCTGTTGTAAGCCCCGCTTCTGGCTATTCCGGCAGCAAATAAGTCAGTGTGAGCAAGAAGATTTGCTACCATAAACGCGCCGTATGAATGTCCTGCCACCGCAATCTGACCCCTTTGAGTAATACCTATTTCAATAAGTTTATTTACCGCCGCTTCTGCTCCGGCCGTCATTTGGTCAATAAAAGTATCGTTAGCGGTTAAAGGGTCGCCGACTATGGGGATTTCTGCGTTGTATAGAACCGCATATCCGCGAAGTAAAAAGAACAGAATTGAGCTTCCGCCTATTCTTGTAAATTTGTTTGTAGTGCTTCTTACTTGTCCTGCGATTTCTTTGCTTGTGTATTCTCTCGGGTAAGCCCAAACAATGGTCGGGTACCTTTTGCCGGGCTTGTATCCGAGCGGATAATAAAGAGTTCCGCTTAAAGGAACACCGTCGTTGCGTTCATATTTTATGAGTTCTTTTTTTACTTCAGCCAATTCTTTGTTCGGTGAAGTAAAGTAGGTTATTTGCTCCGGCCTTAACGCGACGTTATTTTTAACGGTTCTGATAAAATAATTTGGAGGTGTTTCAGGGTCTTCTCTTCTTGTTACAATCTGCTTCCTTTTGGTGTCGGCGAATCCTGTAAAGTCTTCGAATTTATCGAGTCCCGAAACAAATATATCTTTCGATTCCAGTGTTTTAAGACTGAATTTGCGCAAAAAAGGTCTGTAGCCGTCAGGGGTTGCGCCGCTTCCGGTCAGATAAACCCATTCGTCATTTTCTAATATTGCCGTTCTTTCGCCGTTTGGCTTAGCATAATAGAGCAAATCACCCTTATCGTTATAAATATCGTTGTAGTTTCTTTCAAATATAACGCGGCATTCAGAAGCAATATTAGTTTTGCTCATATTAACTTCACGCGCTTTTATCCATTTTGTGTCACGGTCGTAGTCCCAGACTAATGCTGAATCTTGTTTGTCTAATATGTCAAAGCCCGAGTATCGCATGGGCAGTTTGATTATTTCTCGCGGAGGTTTATCAAACGGAGCATCGTGAGCATAAACTATGTCTCTGAAGTCTGCTTTTATGTTCGGGTCGCCTTCGTCAAGGGCTTCAACCCAGCACATAGTTGCAGGGCGTTTTTCTTGCCAAAATATGCCTCGCATGCCTTTAGAGACGCCTTCTATGGGTATTTCTTCGCCGACCGGAATATGTGCCAGCACTTTAATGAGTTTGCCTTTGTTGTCCCATAATTCGTATCTTTTGGCAAACAGCGCAGAAGGCACATTATGCGAAAATGGCGTTTCTAAGATTCTTGCAATTGAATACTTGCCGTCGGGGCTTGTAGTTACATTGCTAATAAGGCCCGGTGTGCCGAATTTAGTTGTTTTGCCTGATTTAACGTTGATTTTATATAATTGCGAAGTTGCGTAATATTCAAAAACTTTTTCGTCATAGGCGGTTTTAATAAGGTCTTGGTAAGTTCTGACCTGCGAAACGCGTCCGCTTGTTTCAGAAATTTCGGGCGTTTCAGGTATTACAGGAGGCTCGGGCAGCTGTCCGCGTTTTTCGTTCCAAAGGGGGACATATATGTATTTACTATCATCGCTCCACCAGAACGGCCCAAAGAGCACTGAATTAACTCGCGGCGGCGACAGCTGTTTCCCTGAATCTTTATTAATATCAAACAACCAAACTGATGAACCGCCGGCTTTGTAAAGCACCGCCGCGAACTTTGTACCGTCCGGCGACCAAATCGGAAACCCAAACTTAGCATCGGGCGGTAATTTTATGTTTTTAGACTCATTTGTTTTAAGGTCTAATATGTCGAGATCTTCGACAAAGTAGCTTCTTTGCTTAACGTTATATCTTTTTAAGATGCTTAATCCGGCCACCTTCGCTTTTGGCTCTGCAAGGTCTTCGAGGCTAAGCTGCGTAGAATACTCAACCAAAATGGCTTTGCCTCCCTGAGGCGAAATGCTCAGCTGCGGCGGGTTCGGCGCGTCGACAAGTTTGACGATTTTTGCATCAGGTTCTTTGTATCCGAAATTTTCCATGGCAAAAGTTGTAGTTGCTGTGAGAATAATCATCAGCGCACCCAGAGCGCACTGACTAATAGTAATATTTCTCATGGCTTTCCTTTCATTGTTTTTTCAACAAATATTCTATTGTAAAAGCCGTACAAAGACAAGAAATTAAAAGACCCGCACCGATGAATACGCTGCAAGCAAATAAGAACAGACTTTTTCGTCTGTATCTGTTTTATCTTAAAAAGGAACAAACTTGTTAATTGATATGCTTCTTTAATTATGCTATTACTTGACTGTAAAATTGCTTTTGAGTGTATAGTGGCTACGGCTACACGGAGATTATTATTACTAAGCAAATATGTGCGTTACTCACCCGCCGCGTTTTGCGATTGACAAAGTATTCTGTGAGAGGAAAATTAAGTGCAGCAGCTAAATGACCAGCAGTTAAAATCGATTTGTGCTATTTTAGCCCACACAAATAACGGATTAACGAAAACGGAACTTAAAAATACTCTGCTTTACAGTCATATTGAAGAAATAGACGAAGGAAGCAAAAACAATAATAACGGTATGTATTATAAAATTGAGTCTAATAAGCGAGATTGGCTTTATGCTTGCTTTGCGAACGATATAAGCAAATGTCACAATGCTTCAAATATATTTGAATTTATTGAGAATGCATTATCTCCTATTAGCTATACTACCGAGGAAAAACGCGACAAGTATAGGTGGCTACTTGAAGAAACTAACAAAGTCTTATTGCTAATAGGATTACAAGTAGGTACAGACGGGAAAATTAGGCATGAAATAAAAGCTAATACACTTGATGAAGTGGATCGCAGGGTCAACAGTCTAAGTAAAAAATTACATGATAGGTCAATCCATTCAGATGTTGTAAAATATTGCTGCCAGGATTATTTGCGAAAAGATTATTTTGATGCTGTTTTTGAAGCCGCAAAAGGACTGGCTGAAAGAGTAAGAGAGGTAACAGGTCTGAGAAATGATGGCGGAGAACTTTTTCAAAAAGCCTTTTCTACAAAGGACCCATACTTATTCTTTAATGCAATGCAAACAGAAAGTGAAATCAGCGAGTTTAAAGGCTTGAAAGAGCTCTTAGAAGCAATATTTCATTTAGCAAGAAACCCTGTGGCTCATACTCCAAAGGTAAATTGGAGAGTTGACGAAACAAAAGCTCTTGATATTTTAACTTTAATTTCTTTTGCACATAAGTATCTTGACGAGTGCCATAAAATGCCGAGAAAATAAAAGAGGAGTATAAGCCAAATGACTGATAAAATGGACGGTTTTTCAATGGATATTGAGCAGGCGCAACGAGATAAGCTGCAAGCTGTATTCCCCGAGTGTTTCACTGAAGGACGTTTGGATATCGATAAGCTTTTGTCCCTTTGCGGTGAATATATCACGGACGATTTTGAAAAATATGAGTTCAAATGGAAAGGTAAAAGCGATTGCTTGCGCCTTGCACAGCGACGTAGTACGGCAACTTTGCGCCCCTGCCCGGAAGAAAGCGTAAACTTCGATACAACACAAAACCTCTATATCGAGGGCGACAATTTAGAGGTTTTGAAGCTTCTGCAAAAATCATATTTTCGCAAGGTCAAGATGATTTACATAGACCCACCGTACAACACGGGCAATGATTTCGTGTATGAGGACGACTTTTCCGACCCAATGCGCCGTTATATGGAAGTTACGCAGCAGACGACAAAAAGCAATCCCGAAACAATGGGACGCTATCATACAAATTGGCTTAATATGATGTACCCGCGTTTGCGGCTTGCCGCTAATCTCATGCAAGATGATGGGGTTATTTTTATTTCTATTGATGATAATGAAGTAGACAACCTTAAAAAGTTATGTAATGAGGTTTTTGGGGAAGAAAATTTTGTTTCACAGCTTGTATGGGAGCGAGCCTTTTCGCCAAAAAATGACGCAAAATACATTTCTAACAGCCATGACTATGTATTAATGTATGCAAAATCCATTGAGAGTTTTCAAATAGGCAGATTGCCACGAACAGAAGAAGCTAATGCTCGTTATCAGAACCCTGACAACGATCCACGAGGAGTGTGGATGTCGAGCGACATATCAGTAAAAACATACAATGTTGAATCTGATTATCCAATCACGGCCCCTTCGGGGCGAGTGATTGAGCCTCCAGCAGGGCGTTGCTGGAGGCTCTCAAAAAATGCATTTTTGGAGAGACTCCAGGATAATAGAATTTGGTTTGGTCCAGACGGAGATGGGGTGCCTAGAATAAAACGGTTTTTATCCGAACTGAAATTTGACGGTATGGCGCCAACTTCTATTATGTTTTTTAAAGAAGTTGGACACAGCCAAGAGGGAGCACAGGAACTTTCAAAATTAATGGATGGCGGGTTCTTTAATGGACCAAAGCCTACAAGATTACTAGGTCGTTTATTAAGGCTTGCTAATATTAAGAAAAATGATAATGATATAATCCTTGACTTCTTCTCTGGCAGCGCAACAACGGCTCATGCCGTTATGCAGCTTAACTCTGAGGATGGCGGCAACCGCCGCTTCATCATGGTGCAGTTGCCCGAGGTGTGCGACAAGAAGAGCGAGGCATGCAATGCCGGATATAAAAATATTTGCGAAATCGGCAAGGATAGAATACGTCGCGCCGGTAAGAAAATCTTTGAAGTTGCTGATGACCTGCTAACAATTGGGGGAATTAAACCATCTGTAGATATTGGCTTTAGGGTGTTCAAATTGGATAGTTCCAATATGAAGTTATGGGACGATACTCCTATAGAGGATAACAACATTGAAACATTGCTTGACCGTATGGCGGCGCACATTGACGGTTTGAAGTTCGACAGGAAAGATAGTGATTTGGTTTATGAAATACTGCTTAAAATGGGATACTCTCTTACAGAAAACGTGACCGTGCTTAACATAGACGACTTGACTGTTTACAGTGTGGGAGAGAGCAATTCTATGCTTGTCTGTTTGCAGCCTGGAATTACTGCCGAGCATATCGAAAAAATGGCTGTATTGCAGCCGAAAAAAATAGTTATTGCGGAAAATGCCCTTGCGGATAATTCCGCTATGTCAAACGCCTTTTATCTTCTTGAAAACAAAGGCATTGAGCTGAAAACGGTGTGAGGGGAATTGACATGAAAAAATTCCTTGAATCTTCTTGGACAATAGGAATTGCAACAACTTTACTTGGTTTCATTCTTACCGTTAGTTATGACTTAATAAAGGAAAAACAAGTATTTACAACGATAGGGAAGTTCTTTTCAATATTATGGGGTTGGATTATCACATTTCTAACTTTTGATTTGAAAGTATGGTGGGTATTGTTAGGAATTGCTGTTATATTTTTTGCTTTATATACTATTGTAAAAATTATCGAAAAGAAAGAGCTATTGAAACCTGAATTTACTGACTATACACAAGATAAATTTCGTATATGGAAATGGTCTTGGGGGTGGAAATTTAACAAAATGAAAAATGTTTGGCAAATTGTAAATCTACAAGCTCATTGCCCCAAATGTGATACTCCGATGATTAATAAAGGCTTTGGCATATTTCAATGTCCCCGATGTGCTTATAATCCAGAGAGTTATGATCATGAGGAACCATATGAAGTTGTAAAGGTAATTTCTGATAACTTGTACCGTCAAAAAAATAAGGGAGAAATACAATCGTGAAATTGAAGTTCAAGCAACAAAATTTTCAGACTGACGCAGTTAACGCAGTATGCGCTCTTTTTGACGGTCAGCAACGAGAAACTTCTGCGTTTAGCATGGAGCGCAGCGGTAATGAAATGCGCTTGTTTAAAGATTTTGGTCTTGCAAATGCGCTATGCTTGAACGACGAGGATATTGTTGAAAATATGAGGGCGGTACAGAGAAAAAATCTTTTGCCGCAGACAGAGGATTTGCAATATCGGCAGTTTTCAATTGAAATGGAAACGGGTACTGGGAAAACCTATGTTTACACAAAAACCATTTATGAGCTAAATCGTCTTTATGGCTTTACAAAGTTTATCATTGTAGTGCCGAGCGTTGCAATACGTGAGGGTGTATACAAATCCTTGCAAATCACTCAGGAGCATTTTTCAGCGCTGTATGATAATGTACCTTGCCGTTATTTCATATATAATAGCGCAAAACTGTCTGATGTGCGCTGCTTTGCCACAAGCGCTAATATTGAGATTATGATTATCAATATAGACGCTTTCCGCAAAGCAGAAAATGTAATAAATCAACAGCAAGACCGTTTGAATGGCGATGCTGCAATTCGCTTAATACAGGCCACAAATCCTATCGTCATAATCGACGAGCCGCAGAGCGTTGACAATACTCAAAAGGCAAAGGATGCTATTTCGTCCCTTAAGCCCATGTGTGTTTTCCGCTATTCAGCTACCCATCGTGAAAAGGTTAACCTACTTTATCGCCTAACGCCTGTTGATGCTTATCAAATGGGACTTGTAAAGCAAATATGCGTATCAAGCAATCAAATTGCCGGAGGATTTAATAAGCCGTATATCAGACTGTTGTCTGTTTCTAATGACAACGGGTTTCGTGCGCGTGTTGAAATAGATATTGCAGACAAGGACGGAAAGGTTAATAGAAAATCAATTATCGTAAAACAGGATGCGGATTTGTATAAGTTGTCTGGAAACCGCAATTTATACGAGGGATATACCATTTCTGGTATTGACTGCACGCCTGGAATGGAACAGATAGAATTATCTGGTGTGGATGAAGTGCAACTTGGAAAATCCATGGGTGATTTTGACGAAAATATAATCAAGCGTGCGCAGATACGCCGGACAATTGAGGCTCATTTAGACAAGGAATTGCGATATACTGAAAAAGGGATAAAGGTTTTGTCTCTATTCTTCATTGATGAAGTGAAGAAATATCGTAGCGAAGACGGTGGCAAGGGCATCTACGCCGAAATGTTTGAAGATGCTTACTCTGAATTAATGAAGCTGCCTAAATATGAACAGTTGCGCAGACGCTTTCTCAGCGATGCAGAACGCATACATGACGGATATTTTTCGCAGGACAAAAAGGGCAACTACAAAAACACCAAGGGCGACACACAGGACGATTACAACACCTACAACACGATTATGAAAGACAAAGAATGGCTTTTATCTTTCGATTGCCCCTTGCGCTTCATTTTTTCCCATTCTACGCTAAAAGAAGGGTGGGACAATCCAAATGTATTTCAGGTTTGTACCTTAATTGAACAGAAAAGCTCACTTACTGCTCGTCAAAAGGTTGGACGTGGCTTACGCCTTTGCGTTAATCAAAATGGAGAGCGCATAGAGGATAGGGATATAAACCTTCTGCATGTCATGGCGAATGAAAGTTTTGCAGAGTTTGCAGATAAGCTGCAAAGGGAAATTGAAGATGAAACAGGTGTAAAGTTTGGCGTATTGAAGCTTGACTCGTTTAGCGGAATGGTATTTGAAGAAACTGTTACCGAGGTAAATCCGCTGACAAAGGAACAGGCTACAACGCTTATTTCCCACTTAGCAGGCGAGGGTTTTATAAAATCCGATATGCCCGCATCTGCGCCTTTTGAATTGCCACAGGAGCTTGAAACTGCAAAAACAAAAGCCATAGAGGTTATTGCCCGCGAAGGTGTCATTACTCCGGAAGCCATAATCGAACTTACTGCGCAAAAAACTGTTGTTGTGCAAAAATCCATTTCTTATGACAATGCGCAAGAGCTTTTGACTTGTTTTGAAAACAAGGGATATATAACGAAGTCAGGCAAGATAAAAGATGGTATGAAAACCGCCATACAGGGCGGAACGCTTGAACTGCCACCGCACTTGGAAAGTGCAAGGACGCAGATTGAAAATGTGATACGTCGTGCTGATACAAAACCGCATATTCGTGATGCTTCGAGGGATGTTACAGTATGTCTGAAAAAGGAAGTCACTGTATCGCAGGAGTTCTTAGAATTGTGGGATAAGATAAAGCAAAAGACCACATATCGTGTAAAAATTGATGAAAGCGAATTGGTGTACAGAAGCATCAAGAGATTGGTGGACATGGCGCCAATACCCATGGCGCGTTTAATTACTCAGACAGCTGATATTCATATTGACAATCCGGGTGTAACCTACACCGAGCGCGGTATAAAAACTGCTACTATTTCGGACAGTTATTTGTCACTCCCAAATATTCTTACAATTATAGGCGAACAAACTTTAACTAAACGTGCGACTGTTTATGAAATACTCAAAGAAAGTGGGCGCCTTTCGGATTTTCTGAACAATCCGCAGATGTTTATTGAGAATGTGACGCAGATAATTTTAGATGTTCGTCGCACTCTTGCGATAGATGGTATTAGTTACAAAAAAATCTATGGTGAAGAATATTTTATACAGGAGATTTTTGATAGCGCAGAGCTTATCGCTAATCTGGACATAAACGCTATAGCTGTAGAGCATAGCGTTTATGATTATGTTATTTATGACAGTACAACGGTTGAAAAGCCGTTTGCACTTGAGTTGGACGATGATCCCGATGTAAAGATGTTTTTTAAACTGCCGAGTCGTTTCAAGGTGGATACGCCTATAGGCACATATAATCCCGACTGGGCGGTTTATCTTGAAATTGACGGAATGAAAAAACTTTATTTTGTGCTGGAAACAAAGGGAAAGATTAATGAGCTTGATTTGCGAGGTCGTGAGGATTTGAAAATCCGTTGTGGTAGGGCGCATTTCAAAGCATTAGGCAATGGCGCAGAACTTAATGTGGCTACCAGATGGAAAGATTTTAAGACAAGAAATGTTTGAGCAAGATTTGAGATTGCTTCTTTTATTGTCTTTGTCAATACATTAAATTTTAAATTGCGTTCGCAGGCGGCCACGATTGCGTGCGTTTCATTAACCGTATTACTTCTCAAAGTTGAGTCATACGACCTTTGAATTGTCGCATAATTTGCGACAGTTGCATTATCCAGTTCCTCTTTTAATGCATTGTTGATGTGTTTACCAATTGTCTTAATATTACGATCAAATAATTCTGCCAGTGTTTTGACGGCAATTAAAAAGACACGCGGTTGGCGGGTCTTTGTTAAATACAGTTCCTTGAACGCAAGCTTTCTTTTAAGCTATGCAGTTCATTATAATATTTATCATCATTTCTTTTTCTTCCGGACGAGATTCTGCAATCATAATCGTCAAAGCAACTAATGTATAATCAGCGAGTCGTTTTTCTCCATTACTAAACAAGGCATTGTTTTTATCCAAAAAATATAGAAAAATAGTTGCTGCAATTCTTTTGTTCCCATCTGAAAAACTATGGTTTTTCGTTATGAAGTAAAGCAGATTTGCTGCTTTTTCTTCAAGAGATGGATAGATATCCTTTCCAGAAAAAGTCTGATAAATATTTCCAATACTGCTCTTAAATGATTCATCCTTTTCACTTCCAAACAATTCAGAGTTTGAAGCAAATTTCATACTGTCAATGATAGTTCTGCATTCCTCATAACTCAGTATATAGGTGGTCTCATTGCCTTTAGGTTTTTTTATAACTTGATGGTCGTAATCATCAAGCAGATCAAGCGCGACATTATAGTGTTCAATTACCGAAAGTACTTGTTTGGCATCAAGAGAATTCTGCGTGCGTTTCATTAACCGTATTACTTCTCCAAGCTGATTCATACGGTTATTGTTGACTGCATATCCTTTGATTATGTAGTCTTTAAGGACGTTGTTTGCCCAACGGCGAAAAGCTACACCGCGTTTGGATTTTACACGGTAGCCCACAGAAATTATGACATCGAGATTATAAATTTTAGGCGGTCTATGACTCGGTAAATTACTTTCGTGCATATTTTGCACGGAAGTGGTTTCTGTTAATTCACCTTCCTTAAAAATATTCAAAACATGCCTGCTAATTACACTCCTATCTTTTTCAAATAGCTCTGCCATTTGATCTAATGTCAGCCAAACTGTTTCCTGATCCGGAGATACAGGAACTTCAAGTCTCAATTCATTATCTTTAAATATTACGATTTCATTGCTCATTTTAGTTTGCCATTTCTTGAAGTGCCTTGGATAATGCGTCTCGTTACTATAACACGTAATCACGTATGATGCTACCCATCTGTGTTTTGACGGCAATCAAAAAGACCCGCGTTGGCGGGTCTTTTTAAGTAGGTGTATTACTTTTCCGGAGGCTAGTTTTTTCTTCCCAGTATGACGTATGAAACTAAGCCTATAGGGCCTGTTATAGCTGTAAAGGTAAGCCACTTTGGCCTTGCTGACTTGCACTTTGTGTCGAGAGCCACGAAGCCGACTGCCAGAACCATAAATACTATGGCTGAGACAACGTATGTTGCTGCTAGCGGTGCGAAAAAGCCCATATGATTACCTTCCTTTCGTTTGTTTGATTATCTGAATACGTAACCGAGTTTGTTGATTAAGTTGCCTGCTGCAGAAGCTACGCCCGAAAGAATGTTTCCTGCGGTTTTGCCGACTGCTCCGGCGATTTTGAGGGTGGTTCCAAGAACTACTGCGCCGCCGCCTGCTATTTTGTTAGCTGCTCCGGATTGAGCGAAAGTTGTTTTGCCCCAGTCGTTGATCTTGTTGCCAAGACTGCTTACGCCTGTTGAAACAACTCCTGCTGCTGCGCCGGGTATGCCAAGCACGCATTTTGTGGTGCCGCCCAGTAATCTCATAATGTCGAAGTGTTTGAACCCTGTTACAACGTCGTTGATACCATTAGCTATGTTGTCTTCGGTGGCTGTGCTTATGTTAAAGTTGAACAGGCTCGGGCTCTTGTCTTTGGTTTTGGTGCCCTTAATGTCGATCATTACATTTTTGTAACCAACAAAATTGCTGCCAAAACCGCTGCCCAAAGGTGCGTTCCATCTTTGTAAGAAGGTTTCGGTATCCATTTTGTAGCCGCTCTTGGTGCCCCAATATGAGTCGCGCATTTCAACAGAAACTACTTTACCTTCTGCATCACAGTCGTAACCGTAAATGGTAACCCAGTGAGGAGTGCCGTCAGCTGTTGACATTAAAACCATTGCCGGCAAACCTGCGTCAACTTTTTTTACCAGGTCAGATAAACTTGAGTTTTGTCTTGATACAGCGTCTACGCCGTTCATATTCAAGTATTCGGTTATTGTGGTCGGAGCAGTGAAAATTCCGGCGGGGTTAGTGTCTTCGTAAATCTTTTGTGAGTCGGCAGTGATGCCCAAACCTTTGAATACGGCTGTCATTGCGAATTGGCCGCAATAGTTGTTGCCGTTAATCAATATCTGCTGTTCTTCGTAGCCTTCTAAGCGCTTTTCAGTGGTTGCAGAGTTTTCGGTTGCTGTGCTTTCGCCGCCGTTACCGATTGCAAAAACTTTTTTTACGGTGTCTGTAACTTTTGTGACAATGCCTTTAGCTTTTTCTTTTGTTTGATCGGAAGGAGTGAACGCTGCGCGTGCTTCATCGTATCTTTTTTTGGCTAGCGCGACTTCTTTGCTTAGCTCGGCAGCCAAACTGGTTTTTGCATCTTGAACAGCTTGTGTGTACTGTTTGAATTTGCGTTCATAGTCCATTTTCAGCTCTTCTATTTGCTGCGGAATACTGACCGCCATAACAGCAGGAACTGATAAAACAGCTAATGCAAACAAGATAAATACTAAATATTTAACAGAACTGACGCTTTTCATATAAACCTCCGAACTTTTGCCGGTTTCTTTTACGGATTTCTTTAAATATACGGATTAAACACGAAAGCGTCAATGTACCGGTTACTTTTTTTGAAATTTATTTTTCAAGCCATTTTTCTGCGTCGAGGGCTGCTGCACAACCTGTGCCTGCGGCGCGAATAGCTTGTCTGTATGTCGGGTCTGTTACGTCGCCGCACGCAAAAACACCCTCTACAGATGTTTGCGTTGTGGGCGATTTAACTTTTATGTAGCCCTTTTCGTCCAGTTCGAGAGCGCCGTTTAAAAAGGCAACATTGGGGTTGTGTCCGATTGCCATAAATAAACCCTTACATTCTAATGATCTGATTTCGCCCGTAATTACATTTTTTACTTTTAACCCTGTAACGAATTTGTCGCCTACAACTTCTTCTATAACCGAATCTAGCACCGGCTCAATCTTGGGGTGCGCTAAAGCCTTGTCTTGCATGGCTTTGCTTGCTCTGAACTCTTGTCGGCGGTGAATCAAATACACCTTTGACGCAAATCTGGTTAAAAAAGTAGCTTCCTCTAATGCCGTGTCGCCGCCACCAACAACCGCTAACACCTGATTGCGATATATGGGAAGCGCTCCGTCACAAGTCGCGCACGCCGAAATGCCGCGGTTCCAAAATGCGTTAACACTCGGCAAATCCAGCTTCTTAGCTCCCGCTCCGGTAGCGATGATCACTGACTCTGCCTCGATGGTTCTGCTCGCATTAACAAGCTTAAACGGTCTATTAGAAAAATCAACGCTGTCGATGTCTTCCATTATAAAGGTTGTGCCAAATTTTTCGGCCTGCTTGCGCATATTCGTCATGAGCTCAGCGCCGTGTATTCCCTCAGCAAATCCGGGAAAATTTTCGATTTCCGTTGTGGTCATAAGCTGCCCGCCCGGCTGCCCGCCTTTCATAAAACCTTCAATTACGAGCGGCGCCAAACCTGCTCTTGCAGCGTAAATTGCAGCTGTAAGTCCTGCAGGACCCGAACCGACTATAACCAGTTTATTCATCTTTTATCTCCTTTTTTACTCTCGTCGTATGAATCATTCTTCTATATTTGATTATTCTTCTTAATATCGTTTCGATGGGCTCTTTCACCATTACCGTTTTGCCGCCTATAAGCGTTATTACCGTGTCCGGCGTGCATTCAATGTATTCAATCAATTCCGCGTTCAGATAAAACTTCTTTCCGGTGATTCTTGAAACTTCTATCATATATTAGCGTATTTCCTTAATTTTTTCTTTAACAGCCTGCCACCCGGGAAGGGCGTCTCGCAATTTTTCAAATATCTCCAAAGCTTTTTCTTTTTGTCCGAGTTTGAGATAAAACGTTGCCAAATTGAACTCTGACATCAGTTTGATATCGCTGTCTTTCAGGTTCTTTATGTTTTCTTCAATAGGAGCAGCGGTGTTTTTACTTAGCGCATTCAGCAGGGCAACATTAAAATTTATAAGGTCTTTTGCAACATTAATCGGTATCATAAAAGTATCGCCGTTGCCCTTTTCTAGTAACATGGGTTTGTTCGAATTTTGCATGCGGCTTATTATCAGATCGCCGATTTTTTCTGCATTAACATAATTTCTGCTGCCTGTAAAAGAGGCGAAAGCCCTTAAACTTTCGGCCTCAAAGCCACTGCTTTGTACGGTTTTAGGGTTCCAAATATAATATTGTTGGCCGTCTTTAAAGGTTTCGAGCTCGGGAGCTGTTTCTTCAACAGAAAACAATGCATTATCTTTGCGTAAAAGCAAAGGCATAATTTTGCCAATATAAACCGGACTACTTAATTCTTTTACTTCATTTTGCATAACTGCAAGCATTGAGGGTTTGTTAGCGTATTGCTTATTAACGAGGGCAAGCATTTCTTTTTTGTCGGGCAGCCCTCTGATTGCCATATCTAACCAAACAGAAGTGCCGGTTTTAACGTGAAAACTTTGTTCGAAAACAATGTTTTCGCCTTTTTTTAAGAGTTTAGCGAAGTATTTTTCATTTTTCTTTAAAATTGGCGTAACGCTTTTTGACGGAGTAATATTGCAGCTTAAATCGCTGATATCTGCTGACAGCGCAGTTATTTTTGTTGCAATGGTAACTTCGCCCTTCTCTGGGTTCCACTCAGAGACTGTAATATTATACTGATACCAGTCGGGTAGGGTGACTCTCGGTGTCATGGCGTTTGCACCTGTAAAAATGCTTAGAGTAAAGGCTGTTATTAAAAATAGAATAGTTTTAGCGGGCATAATTTGCTCCTGTCTTTGTTTAAGACTTTAAACGATTTTAATTCGGTGCACAACAAAAAACAAGCAAAATAATCACTGTATATTGTTAGCTTTTGTGAACATACATTCGTGACATTTCTTGCTCGCCGTCGCCCTGAGCTAAACAGAAAAACTGCCAGTCGTATCTTTCGTAGAATGAATCGTGGTCGGTGAGTAAATACAGAGTGTCTATTCCCTGAGACTTCATATCATTGCAAACGTAACTTAGCAATTTTCCGGCAATACCTTTATTCCGGAAATCTTTTTCGACATAAACTGCGCAAACGTTTGGGGTTAAGTCTTTTCTATTATGAAAATCATTTTCAATAACGCCCATGCCGCCGATAATTTTATTGTCTTGTATCATTATATACCATTCAGGCACAATATTGCCGGGTTTTGAGCTTTCGGCCATACTTTCTTGATATTTTTCTAAGGGGATTTTCCACTTTTCGTGAAACCATAGTGCTGCTTTGTCTGCTAATTCTGCGTTTTCGCTGATTTTAAATATTTCCTGCATGAGCTGCTCCTGAAATGATTTGAGGCTTTTTTAAAAAAAATAACAATCTGTATGGACGTACCCCAATTATTTTCTTATAATTAAGAAATATTACATAAGCAGGTATAACATGGCAATATCTTATCGCAACTTAAAACTTGGAGCTGTTTTGGCTTTTTTCATGGTCAGCTCTGTTTTGTCGGTTTTTGCCGGCAATTTTATATTAAAATATGAACAAGTTGTTACAGACTCATACGGCAACGAAATCGGGTACAGAACTTCTTCGATAACAAATCTGAGCCAGTTGCCCGCCGGTTCTCCCTGGCGAGACTATTTGAATCTGAAGCTTGATTCAGGTAAAACTATTTACCAGTATGCTTCAACTATCTCTAAAAATTTGAATAAAGATTTTACTTTGACCATAAGCGACCGTGACAGCAACTCTTATAGTTGCAAAACCGGATCGGGCTACAATGTTAACTTGTATGGTTATGTTAACAATTATGCTTCAGATGCAAGCAAAACCTTTTTGTTTTTGCACGAGTTCGGTCATACGACCATGTTAAATTCTTATCCCGGTTCATATGATTTTAACGACTTAAACTATGGCACAGATGGCGTTCATTATCTTGACGAAATATTGCCGAACTATAATACGGCATGGGTTGAAGGTTGGGCGAATGCTTTCGGCGCATATAACAATAAAGGAAAAGTTTTCTCTATCGATATTAATTCTGTTTCTTCGTTGTCATTCTTAAGCGACAATACTTTCGAGCAAATGACAAGAAACGAATTGTTCGTGAGTAAGGCTGTCTACGACTTTATGAAGCGTATTCCCGGCGGGCAGGCTTCTGTTTATGATACCTTTGCAAAAAGCGGGCCTCACAATTCGTTGTATGACTTTTGTAACGCTTACGCGAAGTTGTATCCTGCAAATAAGGCTGCTATTGCCCAGGTTTTGGTTGAATGTTCACAGGGTAAGGCCACGTTAGACGACATTCTTCTGTATGTGAACGGCGGTTCACGCACAGTAAGCCGAGATCTTTATAATTACCTGACAGGGGCAGGTTTGATCAAAACAAGCACCGGCAATCAGGTTGCTTCAAACAACAACACATCGAACACACAAAAACAATCTTTCTTCGGCAGGATATTCAGCTGGTTTGCCGGTTTGTTCAGTTCTAAAGAAGCCGGATCAGGCGTAGCTTCTTCTGTCGGTTCAGCGCTAAACAGCGTGTTAAGCCCGAGTGTTGGGCAAAGTGCGAATGGCGGCAGTGATTACAAAATCTCTCTTGATGGCAGTCTCGCAGTTAAAGGGTCTGTTGGCCAGGGTTCGGGAGCTGTGTCAGCGGCATCACCGACCGTAGATGCGAAAATTACGAATGCCGATTATGACGATTATCCGGCTCTGCAAGAAATGTATTACACTCATTTTGCAGAATACAATAAGTTAATGCTTGATGGCAATGGCGATAAAGAGCGCATCAATGCCGTAAGACAAAAAATGATTGCTGTAAAAAATAAATTAAAAGAGCTTGAAAAAGGTAGATAAATGTTATAAGCTTAAAAACAGTTCTTAAAAGAAATATATTAGGAACTGTTTTTTTTATACTTTTTTACGAAGATTATAATGAAGAGGTACGCTAATGGCACCGAATTTAACCATTGAAGAAAGAGACGAAGCCAACCAGCACTTAGACCGATCGATATCTTTTGCTTTTACCGGTAAGTATGACTTGGCGATTGAAGCTGTTAAAAAGGCGATTCAGATTGACCCCGAATTTGCTCAAGCTTACAATAAACTTGGCGATTATTATGTCAAAAAAGGCATGAATAAAGAAGCAGCTTCGGCGTATAAAACTTCTCTTGAGTTAGACGATACCAACGAAAATTCACATTTTGACTATGGTTGCACTCTTGCTGCTTTAGGCAGCTACGATTTAGCAATGCACGAACTTGAAAAAGCTCTTGCAATGAAACCCGACCATTTTGAAGTATACGGTCATATAGCCAGAATAGCTTATGAACGTGGTATGCATTCTGAAGCGGTTGAAAACGCCAAAAGGGCTTTGGTCGCAAACGAAAACGATGTTATGGCCAGATTCACCTTGGCTTGCGCTTACCTGGCTCAGGGCTATACCAACAATGCATATGACAACTTTTCCAGAGTTGTAGAGCGATATTCAGAATTAGTAAAAGTTAAAACAAGATTTGCCGAAGGTCATTACTATATTGGCAGAGCTTACTACTTCATGGAAAAATACAAACTTGCAGTTGAAAATTTGCAGCGCGCAGTAGACTATGACACTGAAGCAGTCGATTATCACTACAGTTTTGGAATGCTTTACAGCGATGCAGATGCGTTTTGTGCATTGGCAGAAGCACAGCATGCTGCCGGTATGCCTGAACTTGCCAAAGAAAACATTAATAAAGCACTTGAATTGTTGCCCGAGAGTGCACGATTTCAAAACGTTAAAAAGACAATTTATGGATAACAACAAGGAACAGAAATGACGGTTCTTCCCATCTCTCAAGCGCCGAGAAGTCAGAATACAGATGATTTGAGCGAAAAGCAAAAAAATGAGCTTGAGCATCTGAAAAAAGCATGTTCTGATTTTGAATCGATTTTTATGCATCAAATGCTCAAAGAGATGAGAAAGACCGTGAACAAAACAGGTATGATACACGGCGGACAGGCCGAAGAAATTTTTTCTGACATGCTTGACTCAGAAAGATCTAAAGAAATGAAAATCGGTCTAGGTGACATGCTGTTTAATCAATTATCTCAAACAATAATAAAACCAAATAAACCCAAATAAACCCCATTAGTGGGTGTTGAACAAAGGACGCGCGATCGTGGAAAACAATAATCCATCATTTACCTATTTGCAGCTTTGCGAACAGCCTGTTAAGAACTTAAAAGCAATTGCCGAGGCAATGGAATTGCAAGACATCAAAAAGATGAGAAAACCGGAACTCATCCATGCGATTTTAAAAAAGCAACTTGAATTTGATGGACTTACAATAGCAGAAGGCGTTCTTGACATCGTAACTGATGGCTATGGTTTCATAAGGGTTGCAAGTTATATTGAAAGCGATAATGACGTTTACGTCTCTCCGTCACAAATAAAGAGATACGGCCTTATTGCAGGCGATACCATCGTTGCGCAAGTAAGATTGCCAAAAGACGAAGAAAGCTACCACAGCTTACTAAGAATTGAAGCTGTTAACGGAGTAGCCCCGGATAGAGTTAAAAACAGAATCAACTTTGAAGATGGAATTCCGGTATTTCCATCTGAAAGATTCAAATTAGAAACGGGCGAAGCAGATATTTCGATGAGAATATTTGATTTGGTATGCCCCATAGGCAAAGGACAGCGCGGATTGATCGTTGCTCCCCCCAAGGCGGGCAAAACTGTATTGCTTAAGCAGTTGGCAAATGCAATTATTGCAAATCACCCCGAAGTGCTTGTTCTTATTTTGCTGATTGATGAACGTCCCGAAGAAGTTACAGATATGCGCAGGTCTGTTGATGCAGAAGTTGTAGCTTCAACTTTCGATGAACATATTAGCAATCATATTAAGGTTTCTGAATTATTGCTCGAAAAAGCAAAAAGATACGTTGAACTCGGAAGAGACGTAGTAATTCTGTTAGACTCAATCACCAGATTAGCCCGTGCATACAATATTTCAATGCCCTCAGCGGGACAAACACTTTCGGGTGGTGTGAATCCATTTGCGCTTTATAAACCTAAAAAGTTTTTGGGTGCAGCAAGAAAAATTGAGCACGGCGGCAGTTTGACTGTTATCGCAACTGCTTTGATTGATACCGGTTCTAAAATGGACGAAGTCATTTTCGAAGAATTTAAGGGCACCGGCAACATGGAACTTCACCTTGACAGAAAACTCTTTAACAAGAGAATATTCCCCTGCATAGACGTTAAGATGTCAGGAACTAGAAAAGAAGAACTCTTGATGGATGCGGAAGACCTCAAGAAAGTTATAATACTTAGAAGAGCATTCGAAGATAAAACATCTCAAGAAGTTATTGAAATGCTCGCTAAGGGTGTATCGCAAACTAAGACAAATCGCGATTTCTTAAGCTTGATTAATCCAAACTATAAAGGCTCGACATCAAAATCTAACGACTAATATATGTTCTCGGCAGCAAAATATAAATCTGAGTATGTGCCTTTATCTCATGCAAAGCGATTTGCATTGATTTTGTGCGGATTTATTCTTTTGCAGTTGAGTGCACCGAAAAACGATCTTGATGCTCTGGACTTGTGCTACAATTTTAAATTATTGTCTTCTTCGGCTTATGTGCTGACTTCGCAAAAAGAAATTTTTACTCCCGCACCGCCGAAATTATCTGATTTAAAGCCAATTACTAAAAATAGCCAAAATATATTTTTACACCCGTTTGAAGCGGTTGTATCGAATGTTAAACACATCGTTGAAGGCTACGGAATCAGGATTCCTCAAGAAGAAGAAGTTATCAAAAAATGGAAAATCGTTAAAATTGAAACGAAAAAAATTACTGATAACAGGCCGTGTTGGCCTGTTAAAGGCAAAGTGACTTCTCCATTCGGTATGAGATTGCACCCGGTTAGTAAAGTTAATAGGTTTCATCGCGGAATAGATATTCGAGCCGGTTATGGTACACCGATCTTGTCGCCTGCCGATGGCGAAGTTATTGCCGCCGGAAGAGAAGGCGCATTTGGCAGATTAGTAAGAATAAAAACTGCCATGGGAAACAAAACACTTTTGTTTGGGCATTTGCATAGAATTAAGTGCAAGGTTGGGCAAAAGATTACAAAAGGCCAGTTAATCGGAACAGTCGGATCTTCGGGGCGATCTACAGGTCCTCACCTCCACTTCGGAGTTTTAGACAGTAAAAAAGAATATATAAATCCGATTCTTTATTTGAATTCGAGATAATCAGTTATTCTTAATATTTTAAGGTTGTTTTGCCGATAGAATTAAGGGTTAACCTTATTTTACGGAGCATACCGATGCGGAGACACATTCCTTTTTGCTTGTCAGTAGCTTTTGCTACTGTTTTTGCATTCACGCTTCCGGCAAATTCTGTCCCTCTAAAAGATAAAGTATTGACTATTCCTAATCACGATTCAGAATTGGCTCTAAAAGCTTATGAAGCCGGTTATAATCATTACAGAAATGGAAATTTTGAATTAGCCGAAGACGCTTATATTGAAGCTCTTTCAATGGAGCCAAATCTCATAAAAGCCCATTATTGGCTTGGAAAATTGTATAAAGAGCAAGGCAGACTAAATAATGCAAATTTTCACTGGGAAGAAGTATCTCGCCTTACAGAGCTTATAAAAGAGCGTAGAATTGCATTATCAATAGAAGATAACGAATACCCGGCTGCTCCGAAAATACCAAAAAATCAAGAAGTCATGAAGTCAGCGCGAGATGCTTTTGAGCGTGGCTTAAGATTATTAGACGGAGGCCATTGGGAGGGAGCTGTAATCGAATTTAAAAAAGCTCAAAAGCTTTATCCGGCTAATCATAAATATTTGTTGCAATTAGCTAGGACTTTATGCGATAAACAGGATATTCAAGAAGGCGTAAAGTATTACAGAGACTTGCTTTCTCTTCGTGATGTGAGTTATAAAGATTTTAAAGAGGGAATAACTGTAATGCTTGGAGCAAATATGGACTACGTAGCAGCTCCTTTGGTAAGAAAACAATCCGGCAGATTTGCGCAGTTTAAAGGTTTTTCAGAGATTTCCGATTTGTTTAAAACAGTCAAAAGTAATCCGGTCGTTTCAATTGGAAAGGTTGTTCAAAGAATGGACGGCCAGGTTATAATAAGTATCGGAATGGAAGAAGGACTTAAATTGTCGGATGAATACAGCTTAGCTTTACAGGCTTTTAAAGCCGGTGACGATCTTTCTGAGCCTGAAACGGGAAGAGTCTTGGGTCGGGCGCCGAATATTCCTCTTGCAGAGCTTTTGGTTACAAAAGTATATAAAAACACGAGTTGGGCATTGATTCGAAAAGAATACGGGTCAGGCGTGAAAGCAGGTGACTTAATTGAATTCAAAAAAACAATCCGCTGAGGGTTCAAAACTGATTGCGGCAAATAAAAAGGCGCATTTTGATTATTTTATTATTGAAAAGCTTGAAGTTGGCATAGAGCTTAAAGGCTCTGAACTGCGACCATGTCGCGAGGGAAGAGTTAATCTTAAAGATTCATATGTGGACGAAGAAGCCGGCCAGTTCTGGCTTTATGATGTTCATATCGGTTCTAATCCCTTTTCAAATAGGAATGATCATGAGCCTGAGCGAAAACGAAGATTACTTGCTCATAAATCACAGATTATTAAATGGGGACAAAAAGTAAGAACCTCGGGAATGACAATTGTCCCATTAAGAATGTATTTTACAGACGGTAAAGTTAAGCTTGAAATTGCACTTGTAAAAGGCAAGGCTCAATACGACAAAAGAGACGCCATAGCGAAAAAAGATGCGAAACGTGATTTAGAAAGAGAGCTTGGAGGGCGACGGTGATTGTTAATAAATGGTTGCGATGCTTTGTTATAATTAATATATTGTTGTTTTGCACAACAGCTTGGGCTCAGATGCGCCCGATTGCGACAACGCCCGCACCTAATCCGCTCGTTTTGCCGAAGTCTTTGCCAAAGGCAGATGCTATTTTGACAGCTTTGAGGCACAGTATACGAGAAGACCATACTCGCGTTGTTTTAGAGTTTAGTTCAGATATTAAATACAGCACTGAATTTAAAGATAAGGTGTTTCGTTTGGTTTTAACCGGATGTAAAAATTTGGTTCCAACGAACAAGAGTGACCCTGTTGGGCGTGATATTGCAAAGTTATTTATTAATAGCGGTCCCGACAGAAGCGGTCTGATACTTACGTTTCATTTGAACCAAGCAAAGATAATGCCCTTGGTCGAGTCTATTGTTGAGCCATTCAGGTTGATAATTTCTGTTCCGGCCGGCGAATATATGCCAAATTCAGCAATAACTCCGCCTCCTGTAACACAGGCTACGCTTCCTGTAGCGCAAACATCCCCCTCTGCTGCGCCAACAACCGCTATTCCTGTGGCGCCAACAACTACGCCGACTGCCGAGCAACCGACTAAGCCGTCTACTGTGCAAACAGCGGCATCGGCAGCAACTTCTGCTGTGGAGCAGCCCCCTGAAATAAATATTACTGTTGCGCCTGCAAAACTTGAAAATCAAGAATTCTTAGGCAGAACAGTAGTAATTGATGCCGGGCACGGCGGAAGCGATTTTGGTGCAGTTGCTGAAAACAGACCAAAAGAGAAAGATTTAAATCTATCGGTTGCCTTAAAGTTATACGATACCTTGAAAAAATATGGGTTCAGAGCTGTTTTAATAAGAGGCAACGACTCAGAATTGTCTCAGAGTCAACGAATTGCGATTGCTAATAAAAATGGCGGAGATCTTTATATTTCGCTACATACAGGTTTTTCAGCCGACGGTTCTAAACATGGGGTCGCATGTTATCACTTTGACCCGGTTGGTTATTACGTTGATGGCCGAGCTGCCGGTGCAGGTTATGATGCCGTTTTTAATGAATGGATTAAAACGACAAGATTTGATTTGGCTTTATATTTGGCAAAAAAAATAAATGAACGTTTGACAGGCCATTTAAATACGAAGAGCCGTGGAGTAAGGGGCTTGCCTTTGCAGTCTTTAAAGTTCATTATGAACCCTGCTGTTCTTGTTGAAATTGGCATGTTAAGTGATTCAATAGACGGAAAGAATCTTTTGTCCGAAAAGTATCTGCAAGCAATAGCTGATTCTATAGCAAATGCTGTTGTAGACTTTTTTAACGGCATAGTGGTCAGATAGGAGCAGTTTAAATGGCATCCGGTAAATCATCAAGGCGAAACCAGGAACGGGTTTTATTTGTATTAATGGGCTTAATCATAATTGGGTTAATAATTTCAGGTTATTTTTTATTTGTTCGTAAAATTTTGCCTGAATTATCTGCTCACAAAGTTGAAAATCCGTTGCTTGCCAATAATTCAGATGATTCAACTGTTGTTGAAAAAGAGGAAGATGCAGAGTTTATTCCGGAAAACGAAGCTGTCGTAATTAAACTGTTTTTTGGAAAAGTTGGAGAAGACAGTCTTGTTACCGAGGCTCGCAGAGTAAGAAGACGCACTATGCTTAGTGCTCAGGCGCAGCAAATTGTTGAAAATATACTAATTGGGCCTAAGAAACAGGAAAACTGTCGCATTTTGCCTTTAAATACTGAATTACGCGGATTGTTTTTTGAATCAGGCACTTTTATAATTGATTTATCAGAAGAATTTGCAAAAATAAGAGAATTAGGCGCTGCTGAAGAAACAATGGCTGTTTATTCGGTAGTAAATGCTTTAACCGAACTTGATGCCAGGGCAAGGGTGAAATTTTTGATAAACGGCACCGAACCGATATCTGATTCGGGTCACATAGACTTGTCTGCAACCCTTACAAGGCTGCCCTCACTTATACAGTGACCTTACCTAAACATCATTGTGCTGCTTAAAAAGTTATTATAGAAATACTCAAAATCAGCTTTGTTAATGTTTGTTGGCACTTGTTGTCCGTCAGTAACAAAAGCCAGCGGAGTATTCTTTTGCAGCATGATTGCCAGAAGGGGCCCAATACTGTTAGTCTCGTCCAGTTTTGTAAAAATTAGGTTGTCGTAGCCTACAAGACCGAATTTTTCTAGGGTTTCTAACATGTCAATATACTTTGCGGTTGCCGAAAGAACTAAGTATTTCGAGGCATTTGGCAATCTTTCAAGAATATCAGACAATTTTTCTAATTCAGTGGTTTCTTTTTGGCATCTGCCTGCGGTGTCTACGATAATCAAGTCTTTATCTTGATGTTCTTTAAGCTTATCGTCAATATCTGTTGCACTGTAGATGATTTCCATGTTTATGTCTAAGTGCTGTGCATAGTGTTCAAGCTGTTCGGGTGCACCTATCCTATATGTGTCAAGGGTGAAAAAAGCCACCGATTTCTTTTGTTTTTTACTTAGGGAATAAATTGCCGCAAGTTTGGCTATTGTAGTGGTTTTGCCTACCCCTGTCGGGCCTATCAAAACAATAACCTTCGGGCCTTTGCTGTTGTCAAAATCTAATTCATCTGAAAACTTAAGTTTATCAATGCACCAGTTTTCATATGCTTTAGCCGTTTGCAGAGGGTTATTTTGCGCTTCAGGAGTCAGCGATTCTGAAACGCCTTCAATGATCTTTTGGATTACATCGTTTGGGGTTTCAACCTCTGTAAGATTCCTTTTCATCTCATTGAGACCCTTTGGCAACTTGTAATTATCATAAATTAAGCCTTGAGACTGGCTATTTAGCTGCTTAATTTCCTCTCTCATTGTGTTAAGCATGCCTTCCATTTGGCGCAAAAGCTGAATGCTTAAAACATTTGGCGAATTGTATTCTGAATTTTTCGGGTTTGTTTTGTTCTCTTTCGTGGGTGAAACCGGAGAATTTTTTGAGGAAAAGATCATGGGGTCCAGTTTCGTCTTATTCTTATGTTCAACAAGCTTTTCGAGCATTACTCTTGCCGTAAAATCCGAATCGTCTGCGCATTGGTCTATTTTTTGTGAATGAGGAGGTTTGACACCTTCTTGAATTGATCTTATACCGTTTACAGAGCGCATCTTTCTGGCCCCCTGATTTGGTGAGTAGGTTATTGGCTGCTCAGGAACTCTGAGTTCCGGAAGCCCGTCTTCTGTTATAAAGTCCGGTATCGGAACTTCCGGTGCTGTCTCTCTTTTTATTTGGACAGGCGGCATTTCTACGTTAATTTGAGTGAATTTTTTAGCAGCTTTTGTATTATTGTTTTCAATTTTAATTGTCAACTCATACATTTCTTTTTTTATTAAACCTAATAGCTTTGATTTGTAGATTGTCTTACCGTCAATAATTGAAAAACCGTCTTTTCCGTATTTTTCTTCGGCATTCAATTTCGCTTCAAAGGAGGTATCAGCAGTAATTATTTCTAATGAATTATAATCTGTTGTCATTTTTTTGAACCTCCTTTAAAAAATTTAGATACTTTGTCGAAAAATCCTGCGTGGTTTTGGTCTGTAATGGTTTCCGGTATTTCAAAAATTGTTTTTGAGACAATTTTTCTCAGCTCCGATGCTGCGGGCGACATCGGCGAGAACACCATCAGCGGCGTTTGCTGCCTTATCGCGATATGCATGTTCCGGTCTTGGGGCAGGCTTCCCCAAAATTTAATGTCAAAATTTAAAAAATCCTTAGCTACCTTTGCCAGTCTATCGTAAACGTGAACCCCTTCTTCGTCTTCTTCAACTCTGTTTACAATTAGTGATACTTTTGATTCGGGGCTTTGATTGCTTAAAACCTTAATAATTCCGTATGCGTCGGTTAAAGATGTGGGTTCGGTGTTGGTTATTACTAAGACTTGGTCTGCAGCGCGGCAAAACGATAATACGCTGTCGCTTATGCCGGCTCCGGTGTCGATTAACAAAAAATCTGCTTTGTCTTCTAAGAAGCCTAATTGTGCAAAGAGTCTTTCAGATTTTTCGTTTTCAATGTTTGCCAGCTCTCTTACGCCTGAACCACCGGCAATTATTTGAACACCGCGAGGGCCCTGAACCATTATTTCGTCGATATTTTTATCGCCGTTTAAAACGTCTATAAGGCTGAAAGTGGGCCTAACGCCAAAAACTACATCAATATTTGCAAGCCCTAAATCTGCGTCTAAAACTATAACTTTTTGCCCTGCCTGCGACAGGCATATAGCCATGTTTGCCACCAAACTTGTTTTACCTACGCCGCCTTTTCCTGAGGTCACCGTAATGGTGCGAGCAATCTTTTGTCCCGCTTTTCTGGGAGTTCGCGCCTCAAGTCGTTTAAATACATAGGGCTGTATTTCTTGGCGTGTTTCGGCAATGATGGCTTCGATCGGCTTAACAATGGCTTCAGACATTTATATTGTTCCCGGTATTTGGTATACTACATTCTCATTTAAAACAAACAAAAAGTCGATACACTGCATTTTTGTTTTTTGTGCTTCAGAAGAAAAATGAATGATACTTTTTCCATTTCCTTCTGCGTTACTAGAAAGTACCACCCCTAACCCTATTAGGTCAAGCCCCAAAAAATCTTTTGCAACTTTTTTTATTTTATTTGAATGCTTTATGCTTGTATAGCCGTTTTCTGAGGTGAACTCTAATAATTCAATTTGCGAAAAATGTCCGTTGTTTCTTAATACTTTAACCAATTCGTAACATTTTATTGCGGCATCGGGGTGATCCGGCACCATCAAGCATATTTTATTGACGGCATTCATAAGTGCGAAAGCAGTTTTCAGCTCGGTATCTTCAATTGATATCCATACTTCCGAATAATTCTTTAAATTGTGGTTTAACTGCCTCAAAAACCGTATTCTCTCTTGCTGAGGCCCTTTAATTATCGCCGCAAAATCATTTTGTTTTGGCAAAACGGTAATTGTTTCGGTGTCGGTTTTTATAACTTTTGGCGTCTGATATCTGAGCGTGGTGTGGGTTTTGGGGAGCAGCGCTTCATTGACAAGACCCGCTTGGTCCCAGAGACATGATTTGTTATTTCCCATTATTTCTGTTATCCAAGAAGTTATTTCAGGGAAGCAGCCTCGAAACTCTTGCGGAAATACCAAGGCTGTAGCGCTGTATTTGTTTGTTCTCGGAACAGAACCAAGAAATTCTTCGGGTGATTCTTGGCTCGTTCCGACTGTTTCAACAAGATTTTGAAGTGTTGATGCTTGATTATACATATCGATTATTTATCTTTTTTAGGTTGAATAGTTATGACGCCTACAGACTCAATTGCAATAGTATTCGGTATTTCTTGATAAGAAAGCACCACAAGTCTTGGAAGCATTTTTTCGCTTAACTGCTTAATGCTTCTTCTTAACAATGAGTTGCATATGATTATGGGGGTTAGCCCCTCGTTCATGACTCTTTCGATTTCAACTCTCATTGTTTGCAGCAATATTTGAATAGAGTTTGGCTCTAATGCAAGCTGCATCATGCCGTCTATCTTTTGCATTGCATTAGACAGCATTTGTTCAAGTTTGTGGTCAAGTGTTAAGACTCGCATTGTGCCTGTTTCGTCCGTTAAATTCTTGCATATGTGGCGTTTAAGGCCTTGTCTTGAAATTTCTGTAAGCGTGTCAATGTCTTTTATTCCGCCGCAATCTGCCAAAGACTCCAGAACGCTTGCGAGGTATCTTATTGATACGCCTTCTGCCAGAAGGTTCTGCAATATTTTCAATAAAACGGGTTGACTGACAATGTTGGGTATAACTTCGTCGTGTAATTGTTTGTAGTTTTCTTTGAGTTTGTCGAGCAATGACTGCAATTCTTCTCTGCCCAATACTTCTGCGGCATTTGCTCTGATGATTTCAGTAAGATGTGTTGCTATAACCGTTGATGGATCAACGACTGTGTAACCGGCGTTCTCGGCGCGTTCGCGCAAAGAGCTTTGTATCCAAATTGCCGGAAGTCCGAATGCAGGTTCTTCAACCTGAATTCCGTTGATGTTGCTTGTTATGTTGCCGGTTATCATTGCCAGTAAATGGTCGGGCAATATTTCGTATCTTGCAAATTCGCTGCCTTTAATTTTAAACAGATACGATGAAGGCGGAATTTGTATGTTGTCTCTGATTCTTATAGAAGGAACTATAAGCCCTAAGTCCATGGCTATTTGCCGTCTTATGAGGGTGATTCTGTTGAGCAGGTCACCTCCTTGATTCACGTCGCATAAGGGTATTAAATTGTAGCCTATTTCCAGTTCCAGTTTGTCAACCTCAAGTAATGAGGTAACATCTTCGGGACCGGCAGAATCTTTCTTTTCGGCTTCGTCTTTTAATTCCTCTTCTTTAGCTTTAGTTTCTGTAACTGTTTTGTAAGATATATAGGTCATAGAGCCAAATACTGTGGCTAAGAACAATAAACTGAACTTAGGTAATCCGGGAATGGCACCGAGAAAGAATAAGAGAGCAGAGGTGATTCCCATAACTTTGCTGTTTCTAAATAATTGTCCGGTAACTTCTTCGCCTAAGTCGCCGTCAGAGGCGGATCTTGTAACGACGATACCGGTCGCGACAGATATCAAGAGTGCCGGCAGCTGCGAGCAGAGGCCGTCGCCGACAGTAAAAAGCGCGTAGGCCGACAAAGCTTCCATGGGCGCTTCCCCCCTTAATAATACTCCGATTGCAACACCGGCCAAAAGGTTGATTCCGGTAATGATTAGGCCTGCAATGGCATCACCTTTAACGAATTTGCTCGCACCGTCCATAGACCCAAAAAAGTCTGCTTCTCGATGCAGGTCTAGTCTTCTTTTTGTGGCGGTTTCTTGGTCTATGGCGCCGATGTTTAAATCTTCACCTATGGCCATGCTCTTAAGGGGCATTTCATCGAGGGCAAATCGGGCCGATACTTCGGATATGCGCTCTGCACCCTTGGTAATAACCATAAATTGTATGATAACTATAATTGTAAAAATAACAATACCGACAATGTAGTTGCCGCCTACGACAAAATTGCCGAATGCCTTAATCAGAGCCATAGAGGCACCTTGCCCTGAAAGAATCAGTCGAGTTGTGCTAACGTTTAATGCCAGTCTGAAAACAGTTGTTAACAGCAATAAGCTCGGAAATGATGAAAACTGTAATGGTTCTGTATTGTAGACTGATACAAGTACCATAACTACGCCGAGTGTTATGTTTATGGTTAAGAGCAAATCGAGTAAAGTCGGAGGAATAGGCACTATCATCATTACGACGACAGAAACAACTCCAAAAGCAAAGATGATATCTTTGTTTTTGGTTATGAATTTAGCTGATAATATCTCTTTAAGATTCATTGTCTAAATTGCCCTCATTGCATTTTAAGCGGCTACTCCTTGTTGATAAGCTTTTTTGCCTCTAATTTTGATTAGTATTTCTATTACAGTTTGCCAGAGTTCTTGAGGAATTTCATCTCCTACTTCAGCTTTTTTAAATAGCTCGCGTG
>JAQVCG010000077.1 GCA_028689875.1 Candidatus Rifleibacteriota bacterium
GTAGCAAACCTTACCCCGCTGAAAGCCGGCGCCGAACACACCACTCTCCTAACCAACTCTCGATTAATTTCCAACTTACGATCAACCTCCAACTCGCGCTAAACCGCTATTTTGCGAACTCTCGATTAACCTCCCTCCTACGATCAACACTCACTTTGCCCAACCCCAACAAGCACGCCCATCGACGAAACTCAAACCCCTCTCTGGATTTTTCCGCAACTTTAAGGTAGTATATGCCCATGAAAAAAATAATCCTCTCCGCACTCAACACGCGACACACCCACAGTGCCCTCGCCCTAGGCTACTTAAAAGCCTATTACGAACAATTCAACAATTCGCCGGCCTTAAAAATCGTCGAATACGACCTCAACCAAACAAACGAAACAATTATTGCATCGCTCATCAGCGAAAAGCCCGAAATACTGGCGTTCTCCGTTTACATATGGTCCGTCGACCGCATTCTCACAATCGCCGACGCTATCAAAACAGCTTTCCCCGAAACGCTGATTATCTTAGGCGGCCCCGAGGTTTCTTACAACTCAGAAGAGCTGATGATCCTCAACCCCTCTATAGACTATATAATAAGAGGCGAAGGCGAGGTTACCTTCAACGAACTGATTACCCAAATCCTTCGCGGCAACCAGAAAACTCCGGTTCAAGGCGTCACCGCACGCACCGAATCCGGCATCACCGCCTACGACGACCGCCCGCTCATCGCAAACCTCGACGACATCCCCTGCCCCATCAGAACCGGCGCATACGTCCCAAAGCACAGCTTCATATTTTACGAAGCCTCGCGCGGCTGCCCCTCAAGATGCGCCTATTGCCTCAGCAGCGTCCAGGGACCGGTGCGCAACCACTCAATGGCCCGCGTTAAAGCCGATCTCGACGCCTTTTTCGAGTCGAACCTGTCTCAAGTGCGTTTCGCCGACCGCACCTTTAATTGCGACCCGGCGCGCGCAACCGAAATCATCGAATACATTTTAAAGCACAACCACAAAAACATTAATTTCCATTTCGAGATTCAGGCCGACTTTTTATCTGACGATATCATAGAATTGCTCTCAAAAGGCCCCGACGGCATGTTTCACTTAGAAATAGGCGTCCAATCGACGAACCCACGTGCGCTAGACGCGGTTAATCGCTCATATGACCTTAATGTTTTAAGGGAAAAAGTATCGCTTCTTCGCAATAAAACCGCGTGTCATCTGCACCTCGATGTCTTGGGCGGCTTAGAACACGACACTTTCAAACATTTTTGCAAAAGCTTCGACGACGTCTACAATTTGAAGCCACATGATATCCAGGTTAGCCTGGTAAAAGTCTTGCGCGGCACTCCGCTGGAAAAGAAGTTATCAAACAAAACCTTTTTTGCCATGAATCGCCCGCCGTACACAATACTGCGCACAAACTGGCTTTCACCGGAAGAAGCAATGCTGATTCAAGATATTGGCAAGCTTACCGAAGGCATCGTTAACAGCCTGCGCTATAATCTTTCTATAGAAACTCTGACAAAATCGGTTTTCAACGATTCATCGTCTGCCCTGCTCATCGAAATGGTAAAATTTTGGCGAAAAGAAAGAATCCAGTTTTTCAATTTTACGCCCGAAAACACTGCGAAAAACCTGACAAACTTTGTATGTGCGCTAGCCCTACCTATTAGCTTGCAAAAGCGAATTACCTCGCTGATCACCCACGAGCTGCGAATGTGCCAAAAAATTCAGGGCCCCGACCTATTCGTCGGCATAAACTTTGGCGAAAAGCAGAAAAAATATGAATACAAGCTCAGCGCCGGCATTCGCGGGTATTGGTATGAACAGCATCCGACAGACATACAAAAAGAAGGGCTAGCCATAGTCGCTTATAAGTTTGAACGCGACCTTTCGGCTGTTCCATCAATTGAAGTGCTTAATCTTAGCGATGCAGAGTTGTTTGTTCTTATAATGATTCAAAACCGCACAAGTCTCGACAGGGCCGCCGAACTATGGAACAAATACCGACCCGGATGGCCCCTTCCCGAAATAGAAAAGGTCATTGAAAAAATGATCGAAAAAGAGTTAATATATTTGTCTAACAACCATTGAAAGTGAGGCCAAGCAAATGCCTTTTTACACATATAAACCGAGGGCCGGCGAAACCGGCTGCGACTACTGCCGCGACAGTTTTGAAACTGTTCAGAAAATAACTGAAGACGCCCTCGAGGAATGCCCCGAATGCGGTTGTGCGATTGTGCGGGTTATGCATGCGGCGGTTCAGAAGCGCGACGACTCGAATAAAACGATTTTGTCTGATGACAATTTGAAGAAACACGGTTTTAAGAAGCTCGTTAACGTGGGCGGCGGCAAATTCGACGAAGTTGTGTGATGGAAATACCTTTTAAAGGCAATCAACTTCGCTTAAGCGTTGAGCTCACGCCATTTAATGAGAGCAAAGTGCGTTTGCACGACGATAAACTCGAGATATCGGTTTCATCACTATACCGTAAGCCCGATGAAATCTGCGTGCATTTGTCAAAAAAGATCAAAGAATGGCTCAAATCGCAAGCGCGGTTGGCATTTTGCCAAGAAGTTGAGCGGCAGAGACAATTGTTTGGTTTCAACTATGAGAACATTTCGATAAAAGACACAAGATCAAGGTGGGGAAGCTGCTCTGCAAAGGGTAATCTCAATTTTAACTGGCGCTTGATTTTAGTTAAACCCGAAGCATTGTCGTATTTGGTGACACACGAAACGGCACATTTGTCTGAAATGAACCATTCTCAAAAATTTTGGGGTTTGGTGGAGCAGCGCAACCCTCACTACAAAGCGATAAAAGAATATTTGCGCAAGGAAGCCGAGCCCATATTAAAGTGGGAACTGTTGCCCCAGTCCTTAATATATGATATCAATAAAATAGTATGCAAATGACCAAAACCGAAAAAGCCGTAATCTCGGCATTACTTATTTCTACCGCAGTCGGCTTCTTTTTTCTGGCCGGACAGGTCATTTTTGCACGCAAAGGCTCCATTGGCATAATTAGCAGCATTGACGCTTCCGCTAAGCTCACCGACAAAACGCCCCTCGAAAAAGGTATTTACTTCAACCATTCAGAGAACGTCGACAAGCTGAATTTAAACAGAACTGACCTCAAAAGCATTAGGGCTGTGCCGGGCATGACCACCTCTCTGGCGCGCGCAATATACAATTTTGTGCACGTAAAATCCGGCGGAAACGTAACCGACCTAAATGATTTGCTGCAAATCAGGGGCATGAACAAAAAAAAGCTCAAAGCACTTGAACCTTATATCACGGTAATGGGCGGCCACGCCGGCTTGGCAGCTTGGGGCGACAAACTGAATTTAAACTTTGCACGCGAAGAAGATTTAAGCGCACTTCCCGGCGTTTCAAAAAAGCTGGCTGCCAACATAATAAATTTTCGCAACGCAAACGGCAATTTCACCTTTACAGAAGAACTCCTCGACGTTGAAGGCATGACCTCTGCGACTTTCAAAAAAATCAGCAAACTGGTGACAACTCAATAAATGTACGGTTTAAAACAAAAATCTTTTAAAAACCCGACCACTAACGCAATTGCGGGCTCTCTGCTCATTCTGACCATGTTCATTTGGCTTATGGTTATCAGTCCCGACCACGGCGGCCTGATCAACACCGAATTGTCAGAAAACCTGCAAATCGACTTTATAAATGTGGGTGAAGGCGATGCCATACTTATAAGCACTCCAAAAGGTAAAAAGTTTTTGATTGACGGTGGTGCCAATGCAAGTGACAAAGAAGTGGCAGCAACAGGCAGAGAAAGAGTCTATGAAGTATTATCACACAACAAAATTCATCATCTTGACGGCATAATCGTAACGCATTGGCACAACGACCATTTAACAGGGCTTATTCCGGTTGTTAAAAATACTTCGATAGATCACATTTACGAAACTCCTGCGCAGGGAAAAGGCAAAAGTGTTAAATCTTTTGCCCAAGCCTGTGAAGCCACGAAAGTTGAGCGTCAAAAAATTCATGCAGGCATGCTGCTGAACATGGGCGACGAACTTTTTGTTCAAATATTACACCCCGATGAAAGTCCGCTTTCAAAAGATTACTCAGATCAAAATAACGCCTCGGTGGTTTTACTTATTCGTTACGGCCGTGTTCAGGTGCTTTTAGCCGGTGACATTGAGAACGAAGGCATCAGAGAAATAATGAAATACGGCGACGGCATAAAAAGTCAAATCATCAAAGTGCCTAATCACGGCTCTGACACCGGTCTTTACGAGCCTTTTATAAAAGCTGTGGGCGCTAAGGCCGGCATAATCATGACGGGCGAGAAAAATGGATACGGACACCCTTCTTTACGAAACATTACGGCATACGAAAAAGCGGGCACCCGCATATACAGAACAGACAGACAGGGCAATATCCGCCTTTTAGTCGGCGGCAAAGATGAAAATGATTTTAGAATAGTTGTTGACCAAAAACTATAGGACCATGTTATACTTTTCGGTGAAACAAAAACCGAAAGGAATATAAATGGAAGCAGTCATTTTACAGCAAGACTTTTCAAAAACCCAAGAGCACTCTTTACAATGGGCCAACTTACTAAGTGAAAACAAAAACCTACAAAAAATCATGGCGGTTATTGAACAGCCATCAACAGCCCTTATCTTCAGCCATGACGATCCCGACGGCATTACCAGCGGGCTAATTTTTAAGCGCACCTTAGAAAAAAAAGGCTGGAGTGTTGTACACAAAATGCCCGAAGGCTTTTTATTGCAGCCCGAACAATTGAATGCTGCTTTAGCAGAGTTTCCGGAAGCAAAAGCCATATTTTTGTTAGACAAAGGGACTCTGCCTCCCTACAATGATTTTGCACAAAAATTACCGGTTTACATTATAGATCATCACCCAACAGCACTTGCTCCCGATAAATGCACATTCTTTAACCCTGCGGTTCCGGCTTATGTTCAATGTTCCGCTTCAATTCTTGCTCACGGAATAGCTACATTAGCACAAACCAGAGATGAATTCGACGATTTGTTATGTCTTATCGGCCTTAAAGGCGACTGGGCAATCGAACCGGTATCAGGCACTATCGCTGATTTTGTAAGACCGTTTTTTGTTAACTACGGCAAGAACTTCAGAAATCTGATGACACTTGTAGAAGAACGCCCGACCATGTTTGACGCTTCACAACGCGAGCATACCTGCCTGTTGTCAAGAATAAGCGAATATGTTCACGCTTGCGGCGGCGGCGGATTCTCATATTTTTACAATGACCGCGACGAAACCTTAGCAAACGTAAATCACCCCGAATGTGTTGCAAAAGCTCTCGAAGGCCTTTCCCAAAAAACAAATGAAATTAAAAATATTAAATCGTTAGACGATTTTACAGCTTTGATTTCTGAACCTCAGCGCACTCAGCTTTCAAAAATCTGGAATTACTTCTTACAAGACTGGGAAAGCGCAGATACAATGCTTGATTCGTCAGCAAAGATTTTGCAATTAGAAGACACTTCTATTTATCTGTTTGTGGGCCCCAAAGTTCCGTTATTGCCTATGATCGGCTCAATAAAGCTGTTTGATTTAAAGAAAAACGGCAATGACAAATTGGCTCAAATAATTATGGTAAGCTCGGTAAGCCCTGAATACACACACGTTTCTGTTCGCGCTACCGGTCCGAGAGTTCACTCAGGCAAGTTCTGCACAGAACTTCAAGATTCTATGCAGGCAAGGTTCCCGGCTCAAAAGACCTGTATTAGCGGAGGCGGCCACCCGGTTGCAGCAGAATGCACCTTTAAAACAAAAGAAGTTACATTCTTAAATGTTTTAACAAGAGTAACAGAAGTGTTGTCAGAAATGACTGCATTAGACGCCACTGCCTCTAATGGCAATCTTACAGACGCCCAAAAGACCAGAGCCGCAAAACTTGGTTTAGAATATTTGAATTAAAGGAAAAGTAAATGTCATTTAAAGAAACAGATTTTCCGGGACTGATAACCTATTTAAAAAACTTAGTTAAAAACGAAAAAGACCCCGTTCTTTTTAAAGAGCTTGTGAGCCAGCTTGTTGAAATGTATGATCAATTGCCGATATACCCCGGCATAGTGAACATGTGTATGGGGCAAGCAGCTAAAGTAGCCGATGTTAAAGCTCTTGAAGTTGGACAGCAGGTTTCTCTAAAAGTCGACGAAGACAGCATTTCAGGCATAGTTAAGGCGAAAACCCCTAAGGGGCTCGTTCTTAAAGATGCCACTATCGCAACTCCGGATGATGAATTTGAAGTTGAATATAGAGAAATAACCAAAGCAACCCTTATCAACAAAGATGTTGTTAAAGAATTGTGGCCATCTCTCGTTTTTGATAAGGAGAAAAAGTAAAAAATGAAACAAGTTATTAAAAAAGACGAATTCTACCTGATCGAAGGCCCGGCCGATATTAAAGTCAACGAAGGTTCAATCGAAGTAATTGCCGCAAAAGTAGAAGCCGGCAAGTCTTTAAAAGTTCCTGTAGGTAAAAAAATACCTGTATTGGCTCTTCAAGACACTTCTTTAGAAATCGAAGCTAATGAAAATGCCGTTTCAAAAATGGAAGCAAGCTCTATCCCGGCTGAATGGGACATCCTCGCCGACAAAATAGCCTCAGAAAAAAAGGCCGGCGAACTCTATAAAGTAGTTGTTTTAGGTGAAGTAGACACCGGAAAAACCTTTTTTAGCACCTATCTTGCTAACAGACTAATGCAAAAAATCGGCAAAACTGCCATATTAGACTGCGACACAGGCCAATCTGACATCGGCTGCCCGGGCACTTTCGGTATGCTTGTTTTAAAGAATCCCGAAATATTTTTAACTGAAATCGAACCGACTCATATGTATCTTATCGGTGCACATTCTTCCGGATTGCACTTTGTTCCCGCTTTAACAGGCTTAATCGACATGCTCAAAAAAGCCGAAAAAGAAGCAGACTGCCTTATAATCGACACTACAGGTTGGGTTCAGTTTGATGGCGGCAGAGCCATAAAAAAAGCAAAACTCGATATGGTGCAGCCTGACAAAGTAGTGCTTATGCAAAGGTCAACAGAGCTTGAACATCTTGTTAAGCATCTTCCTGAAGATAAAGTTGTCAGACTTCCGGTTTCTAAAAAAGCCAGCTCAACAAGCCAAATGGACAGAAAAGAACTGCGAGAGCTTGTTAGCAGAAGATATTTTAAAGACACCAAAATATTTGAAATACCTTTTGGACAGCTTTTCACCGACCGATGCTTCTTTAAAACAGGCAAACGTATTGAGTTAGACGGCACTTTATGGGCAGAAAAGCTTTCGGGCTTCGAAGGAACTCTCGTAGTAACTTCAGGGCCTATTATGCCTGAAATGCAAAGTTCATGGCCTAAGGATTTAGGTATGATACGCAATTTCATATCAGGCAATGAAAGAGGCCTTATGTGTGCCCTGTTAGACGACGATCAAAACGTTTTGGCAATCGCCAGACTTGAAGAAATGGACTTTTTGAATGACAAGTTCAGAATTCGTTCAAATTATAAGGGTGAATTAAAAGCCGTTAAAGGTATTCAATTCGCCTCTCTCAAAATCACAGAAACAGGTAATGAAGCAGGGTTCATTGAACCGGGTTCATTCTAAAACTTTTTAAAGTTGCTAAATCAGGGCATTTTTTAATGCCCTGATTTTTTCTTATTTGTCTATATATTTTTTTTAAAAATCATACTAAAAAAAGAAGTTATATGTTATAATTTAGTGTAGAGGAAAAGTTGTGTAAATGTGTGTGAATACCAAAACAAGATAAACAATTATATAATATACTATCTTGCTAAGTGAGAGATACAATGAAATACTACCAAGACACTGCTTTTAACCAGTTGCATGCAACTATTAACGGCAACAGCAGCGTTAATTGTCCCGAAAAGTTGTACATTAACACGGTGCGTAGAAAACTCTGCGACCCAATTTCGGTTAATATACCCGAAAATCATATGCCATTTGCTGTTTTTAAAAAATTAATCGATGAAACAGCTCAGTATGTGAAAAGCTATGCGTTAGTAAACGGAGGCGAAGTTCTATTTCTAAATGACTTCGAAAAGCGCCTCTTGTATATTAAACACAATCAATTGTCTAATGCAACAATTGAAATTCACAGTTATGGCGATGCCCTCACCACTGAAAATATAAAATTTTTGCACGACAATTTAGTAAAAGTAAATGTTTCATTTTGTGCACCAACCAATAATTTGCACACCAAAATAACGGGCAGATCAAATTTTAATAAAGTATGTGAAAACCTACAAGAACTGGTATCTGTATACAATGATGTGGATCCTTCTTATTCTCCGGCATTATACATAAGAATACAAAAATTAAATCAAAATAAGATATTTGCCATAACACGTTTAGCCAAAGAACTCGGAATTAGAAAACTCGCCTTCTGGATATTAAATGATCCTACTTACAAAGCTGCTCTACCCTCTAAAGAACTCAGACGCGAACTTGAAGAAGTCTATAAATTCATAGATAAATCGCAAATGCTATTGTGGCTATACCCCCTAAGAGTCGGCAACTACATCTTTAGCGGCACTCAATATCGCCCTGTCGCTAATTATATTTTAAACACCAGTTGTTGTGCACCGGTAATAAGCTCAATGATAGATTTTGACGGCGCCGTATATAGCTGCCTTGAACGAAGTATTTACATAGACAACATCAATAACAACCCATTCATAGACATCTGGCGCGGGCAACGTTACGAATATATGCGCAACATAGTAAACTCTCCCGGCCAAATGCCTGAGCAATGCAAAAAATGCCAATGGGCTAACCG
>JAQVCG010000078.1:0-4671 GCA_028689875.1 Candidatus Rifleibacteriota bacterium
TGCTCCTAATGATAAGATTCCGTTGATTGCTAAGGCGACTTGAATAGAAAACTCACCTGTTCTGTTTATGAATTCTTTTGTGCCGTCTATGGGGTCAACTATCCAGAGGCGATTTGATTCTTTGCCTGAAGGAAGCACCAGTCCGTGTTCTTCAGTTAATATTTTGTCGGTAGGAAAATATTGCTGTAATTCCTTAATAATTTGCTCATCAGACTTTTTGTCTGCTATGGTAACAGGCTCGTCATCATCTTTATACTCGGTTTCAAAGGTTCCCGAGTATATTTTTAAAATGATTTTGGCGGCAGACAAAACCACCCCGACTAATGAAGGGGCATCGGGGTGGTTTATAGGTATGTCTTTTATGCTGATCAAACTGAGAGAGCCTTGTCTTCAGGACCTTCTAATTCGACTGTCCAACCGGGGAATGGTGCCGGAAGTTCGCCATATTGGATTTTTAATAAGTTATCATACAGATTTTGACTTACGGGGCCGACTTTTCTGCCATTAACAATATAGTCCGTGTCGAGATACTTAAGGCTGCCGACAGGCGATATGCTTGCGGCGGTTCCGGTTCCGAATACTTCGGTTATAGAGCCGGTAGTAATTCCGCCGATAACTTCATCTATTGAAATTTTTCTTTCAACAACTTTATAGCCCAATGTTTCGCCTAATTTCAAAACGCTGTCTCTAGTTACGCCAGGAAGTATGCTGCCATTAAGTTTAGGTGTAACAAGTGTTTTTTCGTCGAAAACGAAGAAGATGTTCATTGCGCCAACTTCTTCGATGAAACGATGTTCTGCACCGTCAAGCCACAAAACTTGTGCGCATCCCTTTTGTCGTGCCATTTTACCTGCTAACAAACTTGCAGCATAGTTAGCGCCGGTTTTGGCTTCTCCAAGCCCTCCCTTGCCGGCTCTTGTAAAGTCACTTGAAACATAAAGGCTTACAGGATTGAAACCTTCTTGGTAGTAAGGACCAACAGGGCTAAGAATTAAGCAGTAAGTATATCCAGAAGAAGCTCTTACGCCAAGTGTTTCATCAGTTGCAAACATAAATGGGCGAATATACAAGGCTGTTCCTTTGTTAGAAGGAATCCAGCGCTGTTCAGTATATACCAATGCATGTATGCTTTCTAAAAAATCATTTTCTAAAAAATTAGGCATGCAAAGTCTTTCTGCTGATCTGTTAAATCGCTTTGCGTTCATGTCCGGTCTAAAAAGTCTAATTTTACCATCTACCCCTTTAAAGGCTTTTAACCCTTCAAAAATTTCTTGAGCATAGTGGAGAACTAAAGACGAAGGAGCTGTTTCAAACGGGGTAAACGGTTTGATGGTTGGGTTGTGCCACCCATCTTCTTCTGTGTAATCCATTGTGAACATGTAATCTGTAAAAGATTTGCAGAATCCAAGAGTGTTGCTGTCTTCAAATAGTGGTTTTAGATTTTCCTCAGGTAACTGCTGAAACTTAATTCTCATTTTATGCCTTTCCTCCAACCTATTTTTAGGGTGTAACAAGTACGCCATTGATTAGTGATTATAATCACGAATTAACTTTTAAGGCAAGGAAAAAAAGTTTGGCAAAATAAACTGTTAAAATTTTCACTTTTATATGATATTCTGTATCAATTCTATAAAGGAATATTTTTTTAATGAATTTCTCAAAACAGATAAAAAATTTTTCACAAAGCTGTAAAAAAATTAAACTTCTTTTGTTTGATTGTGATGGAGTCTTAACAGACGGAAGGATAGTTTTGGGCAGTAATGGGCTCGAAATGAAATTTTTTTCCACCGTTGATGGTCTAGGCATAAAGTTGTGGCATGATGCAGGTTTGATTGCAGGATGCATAACCGGAAGAGCTTCTGAAGCCCTTGAAAAAAGAGCTTCGGAGTTGAAATTCGAAGAATTACATCAAAAGATTGCAAAAAAAGATGAAGTTTTGGCAGAAATCATGAAAAGACGTGGTTTAATTGCTGAAGAGATTGCTTACATCGGAGACGATGTAAATGATTTGCCTGTTGGCATAAAAGTTGGTTTGTTTTTTGTTCCCGCAAATCATAATATCTCAATAAGACCTTATGCTGATTACATTTTATCATCAGCAGGAGGTGAGGGTGTAATTCGTGAGGTTGTTGACATAATTTTATCTCATCAAAATTTGCTAGAAAAGGTTGTTTTTGAAAACTATATTAGATGCTAATCACAGATGAATATAAAAAATATAAACGCATATTGAGGTATTATTTGCTTAGGGTTATTTTAAGTGGTATAGAAGCCCTCCCGGTAAGAGTTTTGCCGAAGCTAAAACTTTTGTTGATTAAGATATTTCCAATCTTTTGGAAGAAGGAGTTTATGTCTGCCGAAAAGTTTTTGCCGGCGGAGTTTGCTCAAAAAAAAGACTTCATTTTGAAAAAAATGTTGGAAAATCAGGTTTTGACCATATTAGAGGTCTTATTATACGAAAAATTGGTCAAAGAAAAAAAGAATTTTGTAACTGTAGTAGGTAAAGAGCATATAGACCACGCGATTGAGTTAAAAAAAGGGATAATCATTTTGACAGCTCATTATTGCAACTGGGAAGTGTTGGGATATGAACTAGTTAAAATGGGCTTGCCATTAGTTGTTGTGGCTCGTGCTCAAGCTGTCAGCCAAATGACAGAGCTAATGAACAGTTATCGTGAAAAACGCGGTGTGAAGGTGCTTATGAGCGATACCGTTACCGACGCTTTATCTGTGCTAAAATCAGGAGGAACTTTGGGCCTGTTAACCGATCTAAATGCTCGTGAGCATGGGTATCAGGTTGACTTTTTTGGCAAAAAAGCATCTTTTTATAGTACTCCTGTCGTTTTGTCAGTGAGAAGTGGGGCATCTGTTATACCAACATTTATCGAACGTACAAGTGAAGGAAATCTGGTTGTACGTTTTGAAGAACCTATAATATGGGCAAAAAATGAGACAATGAAACAGAGAATACAAAAATATGCGATTTGTTATGAAAAGGCTTTCAGAAATAAACCGCAATTTTGGTGTTGGTTTCATGAACGCTACAAATTTGCCGAATTGGGTAAAGCCAGATGATAAAGAACATCCTCTTAAGCTTTTGGTTTTGGTCTGTTTTACTTGTGGCTTTTATTGTTTTGATATTGTGGGATGACGATTTGGAAGAAGGTATAAAAGCAGAGTATATTAAGCACCGTATGGTGCTTAACGATGTAAACTTCAGCCAAATTGATAAAGGTTTTGAAAGTGCAAGGTTGTATGCAGACACCTGTGAAATGGACGACAATCAGAACAACATGGAAGCTGATAATGTGCGAGTTATGATGTTCAAAGAAAATATTGCAACTTGGACAGGCAGATTAATTTCGGAAAAAGCTTTGAAAAGTCCTTTTGAAGCTAAGTTTTGGGGCGATGTAAGACTTTGGAACAGTGATAATGAAAGATTTAGAACTGAAGAAATGCGTTATTACATAAATAGAAAAGAAATGCATACGCAAAAGCCTGTTACAGCGTTTAAAGATAAAGTTGTCGTGACGGGTTTGGGAATGTCTTATTTTACTGAAACACAAGAATTGAAGATAAACCAGCAGGTTGTGATAAGAATTTGGAATGATCAGAAAGATAAAAAAATAAGTGAAATAGAAAAAAAAGGCATGCTAAATGGGACAATGCCTATTGCACCACCTATCGAAAACATTCTTCCTAAAAAATTGGAAATTCGAGAAGAAGAGAATAAAGAATCCGGAGCAGAAAAATGATTGTTAAAAAGGCTGTTATATTGTTTGCAACAGTAGCTTTTTGTTTTATGTGTAATTGTGTCGGAGCTGAAACTACTGTAGCGGCAGGCGACATGGTTATCACAAGCAAGTTGATGACCTTTTTTAAGAATATTTATGTAGCAAGAGGCGGAGTTAGAGCGGAAAACAAGGATTCTGTGATGACAGCAGACCGCGGAATTTATGACAGAGATCTCGAAATAGTTAAAGCTATTGATAACGTTAAAGTAACTCAACCCGGCTCTGTTCTTTCGTCTGATTATCTCGAAGCATACATTAGAGAGGACAGAATTCTTGCTCGAGGAAACCCAAAACTGGTCAGAATCATGGAAAGAGTTTCTACAAACAGTGAAACAGGAAGAAGTGAAACAAAAAAATCCAGAATTATTTTAACTTGTAACGAAGTTGAAGCTTTTCAAAAGGAAAATAGGTTTTTAGCTAAAGGAAATGTAAGACTTATAGAAGTTGATTTCAGAGCAGGAGAAACAGAAGAAGAGGCTGCAGAAAATGAAAAAAATCCTGTTTCAGATTTAAGATGTGAAATATTAGAAATGTTTTCGGGTGAAGACAAGGCGATAGCGAGAAACAATGTTGAGATATTTACTGACACTCTTAGAGCAACCGGAGACAAAGCTATATATTTAAATGCTGAAAATAGGATGATTATTGTTGGTCATGCTCATGCTTACCAGACTACAAAAGACAAGAGTGGTAACGGAAAACAAGTTTCAGAGTTGTTTGCAAATAAAATAATCTATTATCCTAATGAAGAGCGTAGTATTGCTGTCGGAAATGTTCATGCAACTGTGTATCCGGGCAGTGATACCGGTAAAAAGGACAAAGATTCCAAAGATAAAAAGAAAAAGAAATCAAAAGCTGATTCAGTTGATAGCGGAGA
>JAQVCG010000078.1:4771-8731 GCA_028689875.1 Candidatus Rifleibacteriota bacterium
TTGCTGTCGGAAATGTTCATGCAACTGTGTATCCGGGCAGTGATACCGGTAAAAAGGACAAAGATTCCAAAGATAAAAAGAAAAAGAAATCAAAAGCTGATTCAGTTGATAGCGGAGAATCAGAAGATTCTGAAGATTCCGAAGAAAACTATGAGGAAGAAGATGAATAATTTAGAAGCAGCTTTGCCTGAAAATAATCAGAAAAATGTTGATACGATAACTGTCAGCTCTGTATGCAAATCGTATAAGGGACGTCAAGTTGTCGATAATGTTTCGCTTGATATTAAAAAAGGTGAAATTGTCGGTTTATTGGGGCCAAATGGCGCAGGTAAAACTACGACTTTTTACATGGTGGTAGGGTTAGTAAAACCGGACAGCGGAAAAGTCTTTTATAATGACAAAGATATTACCAAAAAGGCAATGTATCAAAGAGCTCGAATAGGGGTCGGTTATTTGCCTCAAGAGGCTAGTGTTTTTCGAAAATTGACTGTAAAAGAAAATATTTGGCTCATATTAGAAGGTATAAATATAAGCTATAAAGAAAAAAAAGAGCGTCTTGATATGCTCTTAACTGACTTAGACATCGGTCGGCTTTCGAATAGTTTGGGTTATTCTCTCTCAGGTGGAGAACGTCGCCGTGTTGAAATTGCAAGAGCATTAGCAGCTGAACCAAGCTTCATTTTGCTAGATGAACCTTTTGCCGGAGTTGATCCAATTGCTGTTCAAGATATTCAAAGTATTGTAATCAAACTTCAAAAAAAAGGCTTAGGTCTGCTTATAACAGACCATAATGTTAGAGAAACCCTTGCAATTGTTGATAGGGCTTATATTATGAGTACCGGAAAAATACTTGTATCTGGGTCGGCTCAAGAAGTTGCGACTAATGAAACTGCCAGAAAATTCTATTTAGGTGACAGATTCCAACTTGATCAAGTGGAGAAATTAACAGAATGACTTATATAATCGTTTTGATGCTTGTTAGCGGTGCAATAGCATATGTCGGGGATGCTATCGGAACTGCGGTAGGCAAAAAACGATTGAGCGTATTTGGATTAAGACCTCGTTGGACTGCTCTGGTTGTGGCGGTTGCGACAGGATTTTTGATAACATTATTTACTCTTGCGGTTTCTGCCGTGCTTTCTGAAGATGTTAGGATAGCTTTGTTTTCTCTTGATAAAATTAGACACGAGACAGAAGAGCTTAGAAAGAATTTGGATGAACTTCAGCTTGAAGTATCAAGATTAAGCAAGTTAAAAAATGGCTTGGAATCAGAAAAACGAATTTTACAAGAAGATGTTGAAGCACTTGCTTATCAGGTTAGAGTAAAAGAGACAGAGAGCGTTGTTTTCAGAAAAGGAGAACCTCTTTCCTTAACACTCATTAAATCTGGTAATAAACCAAAAGAAGTGATGAAGGAACTTACAACCTTCATTATAAGTCTTTCTGAGAAAGTTCGAAGAAGAAATATCAAGGTAAAAGATGAAATTTATTTTTTTACAGAAAACAGAGAGCATTTAAATTCAATGGCTGAAATTATAGCAAATGCTCCGCAAGATATGGTCGTAGGAGCTGTTGCTGATGAAAACTTAAATGCCGGCGAAGAACTGGGAAATGTTAGGTTCATGGTTCTGCCTAATAACTTGATATTTAAAAAAAATCAAGAAATTGCCTCGTTAGAAGTTGATGGAACCATTGAAAGAGAAGCTATAGCAAGAATTTTGCAGAATTTTATGGAAGCCTTAAATCATGAGGTTGTAGCATTAGGGATGATTTCAAATCCCCTAACGGGACAATTTGGCACCATGTCTTATAAATCTATGATATCTTTTTATGATATGGTAAACAGAATAAAAACCATGGATCGTCTTGTAAAAATAACTGCTTTTGTAGGAGAAGACACCTATACAATCGGTCCGTTAAATGTGTTATTCAAATTTGGCAATGATGACGAAAACACTATTCAAAGCGGAGACGGAGAATAATATGTTATTAGGCAAATACTCTATCGATATTTTAAATGAAGGAAGCATGCTTGTTGACGGTGGAATTGCATTTGCCGGTATAGAAAAAGAAGAGTGGAGTAAATTTGCGACACCCGATGAAAAAAACCGTATTCGTCTCGGCGTAAACCAAGTTCTTATAAGAGGGGCAGATGTTAATATTTTAATTGATGCTGGTCTTGGAACTAAGATAAGAGAAAATAAAAGAAAAATAATGGGGCTCTCTGACTCTGTAACCATGACAGAAAAACTTGCCAATTTGGGACTGACTACTGACGACATTACTCATGTGGTGTTTTCCCATCTGCACTTTGACCATTGTGCAGGTGTGACAGAAATATCAGGTAACGATATTATACCGGTTTTTGCAAATGCTGTTTTTGTAATACAGGGAGAAGAATGGCAATCAGCTGTAGCTCCCGATGAAATCTCCAAAAGTAGTTATGCATTAAAAGATTTTTTACCTCTTCAGCAAACGGGGCGTTTAAAATTAGTTAACGGAAATATAGAAATTGCAGATGGCATTTTTCTTGAAGTAACCGGAGGGCACACTAAAGGTCACCAGATAGTTAGAGTTGAAGATGAAAAGGATAATTTTATATATATCGGAGATATTTGTCCGACTCCATTTCATCTTGATTTCGATAGACATGAAGCTTTTGATCTTTATCCGTTGAACACGATTTTCGCAAGAAAAAGATTGCTTCGATATGCTTCGAAAAAAAACTCAATCATAGCCTTTCCACACGACCTTGAAGGAAATTTATACAGAATTGTTGAAATAGAAAATGTTTATAAGGCTGTAAAAGCATGACTCAAAAGAGAATTGAAATTATTGCAAATCCTAATTCAGGAAGCATAAACATAGGAAAACTGGAAAAAGCGTGCGAGCATATAAACCGCTTTGTTCCGGCAAAAATTGTTTTTACTAAGACTTTCGAACATGCTATTGAAGTTTCAAAAGAGGTTTCTTTAAAACCTGATGTTATACCTGTTGTTTGTGGTGGTGACGGAACAATTTTTACATATATAAATAATGCTTCATTAGATAAGTTTTTTGCTATTGTTCCCGGAGGGACAGCAAATGTTGTGGCAAAAGAGCTTGGAATTCCTTTTAACACCTTAATGGCCTGCAAAACAATTTTAACTGCAGCGGTGAAAGATATAGATGTAGGAGTTTGCAACAAAAAGAAGTTTCTTTTCGTAGCAGGAGTCGGTTTTGATGCAGAAGTTGCGGCAAATGTCAGCAAATCTATTAAAGCAAAGATTGGTCAATATGCCTATCATTTGTCTTCATTAAAGACACTATTAACTTATTCGCCTCCGAAGCTAGAGGTTTTCGTTGATGATATTTTAAAACCATATATCGGTGAATATGCAATAATATCTAATATGAGGCGATATGGAGGAGATTTGTTTTTTGCTCCAAAGGCACGATATGATGACGGGTTATTAGATGTTTTGCTTTTAAAGAGTTTTACCGTCAAAAGTCTTATAAAACTTCTCAAATATGCAAAAGGTATAGGAGCTTTTCCTAGTGAATATGCTTATGAATTCAAATGTTCGCGATTGAATATAATTGCAGACTCTGCTGTGCCGTTTCAGCTTGACGGAGAAGTGTTTGATCCTCAAAATTTATTTGAATTTGCTATTTTATCCGAGAAAGCAAAAATCATTACGCCATGATTGAGACAGTCTTTGTAATTTTATGGGCTTTCCTTAAAGTTGTCTTGATTGCTGTAGTGGCATTATTATTAATTGCGACCATTATATTATTGCTCCATCCTATTGTTGTTGAAAGCAAAATACGGGCTTCGTTGCTTGGGCAAAAGTTTTATGTCAAGCTTAGATATTTGTTCAATATAATTTCATTGGAATTTGAGGGAACAAGATATAGCCAAAAAACATATCTCAGAATTTTTTCTTTCAGAAAACTTTTAAACGAAAAGCGTCGATTTAA
>JAQVCG010000011.1 GCA_028689875.1 Candidatus Rifleibacteriota bacterium
AGGCAAAGAATCAAATCGCCTCTGGATAGTTGACCCCATAGACGGCACAAAAGAATTCATAAACAGAACAGGTGAGTTTTCTATTCAAGTCGCCTTAGCAATCAACGGAATCTTATCATTAGGAGCAGTATATCAGCCCACTTCTTCGATACTTTATCTAGCAGCTAAGAACGAAGGTTGCTGGCAATATTCTTATGAAACAAATTGGAAAAGGCTATATGTTTCTGAATCATACACACCCAATCTAACGCTTGCTGTAAGCCGAAATCACCCTTGTCCACTCGGCCAAAAAATACACAAATCTCTGAACGGCACAAATCAAATCTCAAGAGGTGGGGTTGGACTAAAACTAATGGCAATAGCTAAGCATGAGGCCAATTATTACATAAATAATTCCAACAAAACGAAGGCTTGGGATTCAGCTGCACCAGAGATTTTATTTGAAGAGGCTGGCGGCATTATTACAGATCTCAAAGGAAATAGTTTTTCTTATGACCCCAAAGATTACCGTCACAAGAAAGGTTTAGTTGCCTCTTGTTCAAAGGAACTTCATGAAAAAGTTTTAAAACTTGCCCAAATTTACAGTTAATAATTCTGCATTATCAGCCGAGACTGTAAATAAAACTAGGACAAGGTATGTATTTATTAAAACACTGGTTCAGAAAAAAATTTCCATTCAAAGATTATGAAAAAGCTATAATTGACCCTGATCCCATTATCGAAAAACGAAAAAGACTTCTAAAACAAGCTCAAGAAGAAATAAGAAACAATATAAAAAAAGAAATTTTGATTAAACTTCTCTATGATACAAATCAACAAGACAATAGCTGCTGAAATATATTTTTTAATTATTTTTTAGTTTTAGCATTATTAAAGCATTTAGGGGCAATTATTTTTTTTTAACCTACTCCTGAAGTGAAATTGACTTTCTAAATGAGATTTGCATATGAGCCGATAAGTATATATAATCGCAAAACTGGCGAAGTCTATTTTCGAAAGAGGTAAAAATGAACACATCAACTATCGTTGCTACAACCGAAACTACCCCTAAAAATCACACTACTGACGCAGCAATCGCAACTTCTTCAATAGACGGGCAGGCCCCAACAATGGAAGCATTAGTGAATCTTTATAACTCTCAGGACAGAGAATGCTGGCTGTGCAATAAAATTTCGAATAAATTTGTCAACAACGAAGAATTATCTGATGACGATCAATGGCACTTCACCTCTTGTGTATTAAGCTGGGAGTATGTTCACAAACATTAATTTCTAAGTTTTAATTGCGTTTCTGCCGAATTCTATTGAGAGCTATTATCTCATGGGAGCAGATATTGAAACTGAAATATCCTTACGCCATAATAACCGGCCTGTTGATCTGCCTAAATGTAGCAACATCTCATGCGGCGATTTATTCTTATCGCGATGAGCATGGACGCTTGTTTTTAACAGACAGTCCCCCTAACAGTAAATACAAAATAGTTGTAACTACAAAAAAGGAATGCGAAGCTCCGGATTCACCGGATTCAGTTCATCATTCCACAAAACAAACATTTTTACTTCCAAATGACGATTCTTTCAGCAACCACATAAATGAAGCAGCAAAATTGTATGATTTAGATCCCTATCTTATTAAATCAATTATAAAAGCTGAATCAGATTTTGATCCGAGTGCAAAGTCAGCAAGAGGAGCAAAAGGTTTAATGCAGCTGATGCCGGCAACCGCTAAACTTGTAGGCTGTGATAATGAATTTGATGCCCGAGACAACATTCTTGGAGGCTCAAGCTATTTCAAAATGATGCTTAAACGCTTTAGCGGAAACACAGACTTAGCCTTAGCTGCTTATAATGCAGGCCCTGGAAACGTAGATAAATACAAAGGAATTCCTCCTTTCAGAGAGACCAAAAACTACGTTAGAAAAGTTAACCATTATTATAAACAATATACATCCGAACAAATGGCAGATAATAAGCATAGCGAAACAAAAATTCACCGATTGCCTGTAGCAAACACAGATCTTTCACTTCACTTAAAAAAGGCTTATAAAAAATTCATCGAAGATGATGTAGAAGGAGCTTTATCAGAATATAGAGAGATTGTTTCCGTTTATCCGAGAAACACTCAAGCACTATACAATCTTGCTTGTATTCTTGACATAGAACGATGCTATGATGAAGCTATAGATATTTATAAATCTGCACTTAAACAAGACCCGTTTTTGGATAAAGCGCTGTATAATATGGCAGTAATATTTGAAAAAATTGGAATGAACAAAGAGGCAGTGAAAACTTGGAATAAATACATAAAAATTGCACAAGATGAAGAAAAAATAGCACAAGCTGAGCGATTCATCAAAGAATTGAATGAATACACCGCAATGAAAAAGAAGAGGTGAAGATATATGGAAGCCAACACATCAAGATCACTTTTCGAAAAACTGCTTTATTTGGGAATAGCAACTTTTTTTCTATGGCCATTTATACAACTTTATTCCGTTAAGGCTATTCCGCTTTTTGATTCTGACACACACTTAAGAGCTTCTGTAGCTCTTGAAAACCTCATGGAAGAAGCCTTATGCCGTCCATACGAATTCAGTATAGCGGAGACTAAATTTTTTCCTATAAAAGGATATGAAGATTTAAATCTAATGGGCAAAATTGACATAGCTCCACATCCCACATATGAATCAAACGTAATTATTAAAGCGCAAGTAATGTGGGGTTCTTTTCCATTTCATAAAAATCTATCATTAGAATATATCGGTGCGAGAACAAAATCATGATCCATAAAAAAAATGGTGTAACAGTGTGGGAAATACTATTATTTACTGTATTCTTAGCAGTATCTATTGGAGCATCAGTATTTTTCTTTTTTATCAACTCGACAGATATGCAAAAAGCCCAACAAAAATATGGCTGGGTAAAAAATGTAAATTCTGTATTAGATGATGTTTCCTTAGAAATTGCAAATGCTGTAGTATTGTCGCATCCATTTAATGGTACATCGAAAGAATGTTTTTATAGGGGCGCGAGCGACCATTCGACACTTGAACCAGAGGCTTTTGAAGAAGGATTTATTTTTTCTGAAGACCTTTTTTATTACGTTTCTAAGGAGCCTAATGTTAGTAACGTCGCACGATTTGGAAAGCACAGAAATCCAATTTTATCAAATTGTAAAAATGGAATCTTTAATCGCAAATCTGCCAATCAGATTGAGATTTATTTTAAAATGAATTCTCCCAATGGAACAGAAACTGACAGAGAGTTTCGAAGAATAATAAATTTGAGGAACAAATGAGCCAGACACAGGAAAACAAACATTCTTTTTTCCCTATTTACGTAATGATAGCTTTTTCATTACTTCTGATTGGCGCTTTATTTTACCGTGTTTATCTTGCCGACAAAGATCTCGGGAAAATTAAAATAGAAAAAATTCAAGCGCGATTAGCAGCTGAGTCTGGAATAAACTACGCAATTGCAAAAATAAGTGATTCTATAAACTTTTCGCAACAATCTTTTGGCGGTGAAATTTTATCTTCCACAGATTTATCTAATATTTTAGAAAAACAAGATTGGCAAGAAGTTGGTTCTAAAACTAATGCTGCGTTCAGAATAATTTCAGTAAGAAAAGTTGATACAGATGACGACAAAGCCACCCCATTGATTAATGAAGGACTCAGATACCGTATTTTAAGTGAAGGAAAATGCAGGAATCACAGATACACAACCAATGCAATCATTCAAATATATGATTTATCAAAAACATTCGGAGTTTTTCAAAGCTTAGACGAATACTATTACGGAACCCCGATACGTCCATGGATAGAAGTTTGTGGGTCTCTTGAAAAATTTGTGAATGCAAACAAAAATATGTTTATTGAAAACAAATTAAACCGCTTTGGTCTTTGTTTAGATGCAGATTTATTACTAAAAATTTATACCCCAGAACTTCCCTCTCCATTTAAACAAGCCGAAGGTGAAAAAATCATTTCAGGAAACTTTGGCAGATACTACCGCAAAATAGGTAATTCCCCTTCATTTGGGCCCATTTACTCTTCATACCCCATAATCATTGATAATCACACCTTTAATGATGCTTTACAAACAGCTTTATATATTTATAAAAGGCCGCAAAACCAAGCAAAAATCAATTTTGAAAACAAATTAATAGCTGTTAATTCAAGTTTGAGAGTTCAAAAAGCAGCGGATCGTATTGAAAGCAAAAACTCAACAGATTTAATAGTTGATTTTGACTCTGAGGACTACAAGTCATTTATTCCGCCTTGGCGACCTAATATTGAATACTTAAGAGAACTAAGTAAAAGCCGATTCGGTATTTATATAGACGAAGCGGGTAAAGGTCATCAAAATGGCAAGCCAACATCAGTTGATTATCACCCCGGTTCAGGAGACTTTTTCTCTGACAGTTACATGGGGCCAAATTCACCAAAAATCGAGAATGATGAGCTCGTTGACAAAAAATATATAGTTTTGGCAAGCGACGGAAAATATAACGGCTACAATAATTTAAGTATTGCGAATTTAAATGGTGCACGCATATTGTTTTCAGAGCGTTCTATTTTCATACGGGGAGAAATTGAGTCAGACTTAGTTATAGTAACCCCCGGACACATTTTTATTACAGGCCCGACAAATATAGATTCAAACTTAAATTTAATGCTTATAGGTGAACAAGGCACAGCAATTTCAGCTGCAGACCTTCAAGAAATAATTGCAGCTAAAAAACCCGGCGAAGATTTTATTGATGCCGCAAGAGAATGGATAATAAAAGCAATAATTTATAAGCCCGGCGCCGGGGTTTATGCTTCAACTTTACCCAGTAATTCCGAAGGCGAAATAAATTTTAGAGGATTATTTGACGGAAAAAGCCTAAAGCTAAAAATTAAAGGTAGTTGTATTGGCGGAAATCTGCAAAGATGGATTGACAATACCGAATTAGATTCGATTAGCATAGAACATTTTGAAAACTCTGCCGAAAGATTATGTCTTAGACCATTGAGTGCGAATGTTCTTAAAATTAACACTGAGCCGGAAAACATTGATTAAAACAGACAGGTGATATTATGTATCTTTTGAACAATTTAAATAAAGTAAAAAGTGAAATTGCCAATGCACTTATAACATCAGGCAGGGAACAGCAAAATGTTGAAATTATTGCTGTTTCTAAAACAGTTAGTTCTGAAGAAATACGAAAATTGTATTCGTATGGACAACAAAGTTTTGCAGAAAATCGTCCGCAAGCATTAAGAGATAAAACAAAGGAATTGAGCGACTTAAACATTAAATGGCATTTTATTGGACACTTGCAAACAAATAAAATTAAATACGTTTACCCAAACTCTGCTCTTGTGCATTCTGTTGACCGAATAGAACTAATTGAAGAATTTAAAAAATATGCCGAGAAAACAGGTGTTGTTTGCCCATTTTTACTTCAAGTTCATATTTCCGGCGAATCAACAAAACAAGGATTCGCCCCTTCTGAAATACTTGACATCATAAAACAATATAATAACGACAACAGATTAAGCATAAAAGGCTTAATGGGCATGGCTCCTTTAAATTCTGATACCCAAACAACCAAACAATGTTTTAAAAATCTCTCGACTTTATTTAATGATAGTCGTCAATTAGAAGGTAGTTCATACAAGGCAGAAGTTTTATCAATGGGAATGTCAGGTGATTATATTTTGGCTGTTTCAGAAGGTTCAACAATGGTTAGAATAGGTTCAGCAATTTTTAATCACGAATAATCATTCTGGTAATTTGAGCATATTAATTACTGCTCCCCATCCCTTGTTTGCAATTAACTGAGATGTTTTATTAAGAGACATCGCATACAACCTTTTTGCCTCAACAGAATCAGGTTTTGATTTAAAACCTAATTCGATCTGTTTTGCGCATAAATCTGATTGAATCAATTCATTCTTATATATATCTTCAAGATATTCTAAATCTGTTTCAAAAATCTGCGCTAATCCCTCATTGAGCCAAACAGGAGCTTTTCCTTCAGACAAATTAAAAACTAAATGATGGGTATATTCGTGTCGAATAGTTTTTTTAAGAGTTTCATAAGAACAATTTGCAGAAACCGGTATTTTTATGGTTCCGTCATACATACCGGCAGCCCATTTTGGAAGTTCATGCACATATCTAAAGTCAGAATTATTCATAACAGTGACTTCAGTCAAATTTTCGGGATAAAATTCTAAATATCCACCGATTTCATTATAAGCCTCTTCAAGGATCTCCAGTATTTCTTCAATTTTTTCCGGTAAAAAATTAGCCGGGTAAGTTAATTTAAAATGTACATTTGAAAGTTTTCTTTGATTGTCTTCTACAAGCACTTCTCTCTCTATTTTTTTTAGAAGTTCAATTATTTCTTTATTTTCAGGAAGTAATTCAGACGCCAAACCTAAATAATATTTGCTATTTTTGAAATCGCCTGACTTATATAGAAGTTTTCCGAGCATTACCAATACCTCTAGGTTCGGCTCAGAATTATCTGAATATTGTTGTAAGAATTCTATCGCCATTTCATTATTTTGTATTTTCTGCATTGCCAAAGCAACTTTTGCAACAAGCTCCGGATCATTCGGGCGCAAAGCAACTACGTCTTTTGCTTCATTTTCTGCCAAATTTTGATTTTTTAAATTTATATATACTGCAAGCAAATTTAGGCGAACAGAAACATCTTCCGGCTTTTGCGCTTTTGCAGCCATAAAGCATCTGATTGCATCAGGGTATTTTTTCTCAGAAGCAAAAAAGACACCCAAATTGTTTCTGGCACAGGCAAGGTTCGCCATTGCGGTATCATTGAAAGGATTTGTACGACAAGCGTTTTCAAAGTCTTTAATTGCGCCTGTTATATCGCCTTTTCTTATTTTTTCTATTCCAAGACTGTTAAATAACCAAGATTCTTCTTGGTTATCAGCTTGTAATACGCCCGCAAGAAGACAAAGCAGAAAGGGTAATAATATAATTTTAACGCGAATCATAGCTTATGGTTTTAAGCTCTAAAATCAATTTTGTAATGAATTCCATCGGGAATTTTTGGCTTTTCGGCCTTGGGCTCATCTTTTTTGTTCTTGTTTAGAGTTTCTCTTTTTTCTCTATTTTTTCTGTCTTGTTCTTCTTCGTCTTCTTTTTTTATGGTTTGCCCATCTGTAGGATCAGTTTTTTGTATTGTTTCTTGCTTTTGGTCAGTTTCATTTTTGTTCATCGTCGCATTACCGGCAACACCGGCTTCATGAGACTTTTGGTTTTCTCTAACTTTTCCGGCATCATCGGCATTATATAAGGTCGTTTTAAAATCAATAGGTTTAATTGACATAAAGAGCCTCCCCTCACTTATAGTATCGGCTTTTTAGGCTTAAAAATCAATATAATACAATTTATTCCCCTATACTTTGACACAATTAACTGCTAAATGTATATTGTGATAAAAGCACGGAGAAATTAATGAATAAAAAGCGATTTTTGAAAAGCAAGATACTGTTTTCACTGTCAGTAATTATTTTATTGGCTTTATCAGTGATTTTAATATATGAAACCGCAGACGCCAGAGCCGGCGGAGGGCACAATTACAGTAGCGGAAGCCGAAGCAGAGGAAGAGGAAGTGGAGGCGGAGATGGCGCAGCACTTTTCAGATTAATTTTTGAACTTCTTAGGTTCACTTATTATTATCCAAAAATTGGAATTCCCTTAATTATTATCTTGTCCATAGTGGCTTACAAAATATACATAAAAGGCGACAACGCTTTTATGGGGTTTGTTATATCAAAAGGCTCCCATGTTATAGACGAGGCTGAAGATATACGTGCTATAAACACTCTCCAAGTAAACGACCCATATTTTGACAAACAAATGTTTGTTGAAAGAATAAAAAAAGCTTTTGTGGTTATACAAAATGCCTGGACAGAAAGAGATCTTAAAAATGCAGAATTTTTCTTATCTGACGGCACCTACGAACAATTTAGCATTCAGCTTGAAGAACTAAAAAGAGACCATGTTATTGATCACATGGAGAGGCTGAGCGTCAATGATGTTAAATTCTTAAAGCATGAACAAGGTGACAACTTTTCAGTTATTCACGTTTCGATAAGCGCAGAAGGAATCAACTACAGAAAAAGCGATATTGACGGTTCTTTTATAGAAGGCTCAAAATTGATGGCACCATTCACAGAAGTATGGACGCTAATTAGGAGAACCGGAGTCAAGACCAAAGGCAAGCCCGGCCTCATGGAAGGCAACTGTCCAAACTGCGGGAACCCTGTAAAACATGGGCGTTTAAGTAAATGCGATATATGTAATTCAGTTCTAAGATCAGGTCAACATGACTGGGTTCTAACAAAAATCACTCAAAGAAGCGCGTGGAGAATCACTTCTAACACAGCAACAGTTGCAGGTTATAGCGAATATAAAATTAAGGATCCGGCTTTTAATACACAACACATTGAAGACAAAGTTTCTGTAATGTTTTGGCGAAAAATCACAGCTGATAAACTAGGCGACATATCATTTTTAAGAAAAATTGCGCAAAATGACTTTTGCGACAAAGAAGAATTACTATATAAAAATTCAAAAAGTGACAGATATTTCTACTCAAGGTGTGGAGTTGGCTCAATAAATTTATTGGCAGTAGGTAATTTTGGCGCTGAAGACAAAGCATTAGCAGAGGTTCTATGGAGTGGAATCCCCACTATGCCCGACATGTCTGCCGGTACATCTTCAACAAAAGCAAAAACAACTGTAAAAAGTTATTACTCTAATCGAATTCCGGTTAATTATAAGCAAACCTTTATTTTAACAAGAAAAGCTAATACTAAAACATTACTTGAGGGCTCTTTAAACAGCGCTCATTGTCCAAACTGCGGAGCTCCGGAAACTAAAAATAGCGCAAACGAATGTGACTATTGCGGTACAGTTATGAATAGCGGCGAAAAGGACTGGGTTTTAGAAGATGTAGTATTATCAAACGATGCTAAAGCGCGCAAATTAATTCAGAGCATAAAAGTCCCCACAACCCAATCTGTAGTAAAAATCACACAAAATTCAACTTTTGCAGGTTCTGTTTCAGGTTTGGAAATAATAAGATGGGCAATTGTAATGATGTTAGCAGACGGAAAAGTTGAGCAAAGTGAAATTGATTATATAGGTGAATTGTCTCATAAATACTCAATAACAAAAAACCAGATATCAAATATTATTCAAGAAATCAGTAGTCAGACGAATCCCGTAGAATACGTAATGAGAACATCTGCCGTAACAAATAGTCGGGAATTACTCAGATGTTTGATAACAATGGCGATGGCTGACGGAAAAATATCAAAAGAAGAAATGCAAATGCTAAAAGAAATTGCCGCAAATTCAAATATAGTTGAACCAGAATTTACCAAAGTATTGCAAGATGAAAAAAAGCGCCTTTACAAAGCTTCATTTAGTGCAATAAGAGAAGTCAGAAAAAAATAGTCAAAAAACATTTAAAAAGCCCATGGAGCTAATAGCTATTATGGGCAACATCATAAAAGACCCGACCAAAAATAGCGCTATATATTCTTCCATGACGGTAAAAACGTCCATTTTTACTGTATCATCAGGTAATAGTGTTTTTCTTAAGGCTAACGGCATAAACGCTCGCCAAAAGATACGTTTTGTATAACGATAAAAGAAAAACTGTGCGGCAACAAAGGCTGCAAAAAAGAAAGAAACAAGCAATATGAATCCGGCAACAATCATTTTAATCCTCGTTATGGCATTTATCGACATTATGCAAAAAGTTCTTTATCATTAAACGTTTTTAGTTTTTTGCATTCTTAACCGGACAAAAAAGATATTGACTTAAATATACCGGCGTGATAAAAATAAAGTGCATAATTATCCAGGAGGATTTGGATTAATGAAAAAATTGTTTGTGTTGTTTCTAATTGTAGCCCTATTACCGTTTACCACAGGCTGTGGAATTTTTGGCGATAACGATGATGCCGCAGGTCTTGCCGCAATGGGTGGCGCTGTAGATTTTTCTGTACAATCTGAACTTGCCGGTACTATTTCTGACGCAGCAAGTTTGCGCGCAAGCACCGTATCGTACACAATGGCAGAAATCAGAGCTATGACCATAACTGTTGGTGACATGGTAATGAGCTTTGGCGAACTAATTTCTTCAAGTCCTATTAAGATTAAATTTGTCACAAAAGTTTCAAGTGTTAAATTGCAAGAATTAGTTGAAAGAAATGAACCCGTTGCCATGACTATTAAAAATAGCAACGGTGAAGAAGTAAAAAAATTCGAAGTTGTTCTTCCTCAAGAAATTGTAACTGCTGGTGAAAATGCTGCACCAGAAATCACTATATCTTCAACCGGTGTAATTGAAATCAAAGTTACTCCCACATCAACCGCAAAGCCTGTCGCTTCTGTTGAAACAACAGGCGGCGTAACCATAACCGAACTCTCTGCACCCACTATCCAGTGGCAAGCAGGTATGGGTGGCACGCCCGCAGCTTTCACAAATGGAATGAATATAAACTTTTCACATCCAGTCTTCTTGATCACACTAAATAATGGTTCATCTGTATTGAATCTCACAAATCTTTCGTGCAATTTCTCATTAAAAGTAACAAAAGCAAACAGTGAAACAGTTGCGGAATATGCAAAAGCAGTTGCAGCCGGTGCTGAGTATAATGAACCTAATCAGAAATTCACTCTTATGGTAAGCGATGACCCCACAACAGGCGTTCTTGTAGCTGAAATGCAAAGTGATTTAACTGCAGGCACTTACACTGTAAGCATTCCTCAGATTGTATTTACTGCGCAAAACGGAAATGTATTCAGACTCAAAGGCTTGACATACAGCTTTAAGATTCAATAATTAATCAAATAAAAAAACTCCCCTTATCGGGAGTTTTTTTTTACATTTTAAAAGTGAGGTATGACTAAGTGGACAAACAATATATAGATATTTCTGTGTTAAATGAAATTTCGCAGGTCATATCTCACTTGACCCCTGATGCCGCTCTGCGTTTTTTGTCAGAAAAGGCTCTTCGAATGACACAAGCAGTTGGTACATTGTTTTTGACCCAGCATGAAAAAAACAGCCAAATGGCGCCGTTTGTAACAACATTTGCCGACTTTGAGCACGAAAGCTTTGAAAACTCTGAAGCCTTTCTTAAAGAATGTTTTAAATATTACATAAAGTATCATGAATCTCCGTCGTCAATAACAAATTCTTGTATAGAATTGGCAATATCTGATTTTAATTACAGATTTTATGCTTGGCCGGTAATTTTAGCAGGGAAACCTGTTGCAATGTTTGTTGTTGGTATGTCGGCTGAGAACGGAGAAATTTCGGGTGAAAGCAAAACTTTTATAGAAACCATAACTCCGTTCATGGGTTCTTTGTTCGACAACCAAAGACTAGAAAACGAAATGATTCACAAAAACTCAAGACTGTCGGCACTTTATGAAATATCACAACAAACCGAATCAGCCATTGACTTTAGAAACGTTTATAGTGCATTAAGCAAGGTCGCTCGAAGCTTTATCATTTTCGACGCTTATCAACTATATTTTTTATCGCAAGACGGGACTCTTCTTGAAGCAAAAAGTAATGAGCCTGGTTCAGAATCTTTGCCAAAGACCATAAAAATCGGCGAAGGCCCTATTGGACTAGCAGCCAAAAAATGCGAACCTCAACTTGCTTACATGGGCGAGTTTAATTCTGTATTAATACTTCCGATTGAGGTTTCCGGCAAACTGGTTGGGGTATTTGCCATTGCGAGCCGCAAAGCCTATGCATACCGCAATGAAGACGTAATCGGCCTACAAATCATTGCCTCACACATTGCCTCAATCGATATGATGTTTAAAGATCTGCTAAGCTTAAAAGGCTTCACCGAAAGAATTTTAGACAGCATGCACTCCGGAGTTTTGATTTTCGACAAAGAAGGCAGGGTTAGCTACGCAAACCCCGAAATTAAGCTAATGATGCGAATGAATTTTCCCGACTCACCGGACGGATGGAGCCCTATTACCAGCGAAGAAAAATTGCCCGGCGAATTAAACGACTTGATGGTTTACGCATTAAAGAATAATTTTACACTCGAAAACAGAAAACTAAGAATTAAATTACCCGGCGCCACCTTCAGAGATTTAGAAGTTAATGCTTTTCCTTTCAGAAGTGACGAAACAGGCGCCATGCTTGGAACTGCTTGCTTTATAAAAGACATAACCCAACTTTCGGCAATGGAAGAACAGTTACGAAGAGCAGACAAACTTTCTGCAATAGGTATGTTAGCCGCCGGCATTGCCCATGAAATACGCAATCCTTTAACAGGCATGAAAATGATAACTCAGCTTCTTGAGTCAGATTACGATGAAGATGATGTTGTCAGGCGTGAACCGCTTGTAATTATTCAAAAAGAAATAAATCGTTTGGAAGGCATCGTGGGCAATTTGCTTGACTTTGCAAAGCCCGGCAAGTTTAAAATAGTTGAAATTTGTCTCAAAAAAGTATTAGATGACTGTCACGCACTAATAAAGAACCAATTAAGAAAACAAAATATCGCATACAGCATAGAGTGCGATTATGATCAAGCAAACATAAAAGGAGACCCTGATCAGTTAAAACAAGTTTTTATAAACATAATGACCAATGCTATTCAAGCTCAAAGCAATGGTGGCAAACTGGCAGTTAAAATTTACAAACGCGACGATTTATTGATTACCGAATTTAAGGATTCAGGGTTAGGCATATCGCAAGATAAAATGAGAAGCATATTTAACCCATTTATGACAACAAAAGAAGATGGAACAGGCTTAGGTCTTTCGATGGCACAACGCATAGTTGAAGAGCATGGTGGCAGAATAGAAGTGCAAAGCGAAGTTGGCGAAGGCTCCACTTTTAGCGTTTGCTTGCCACTTAAATCAGATTTTTACATTGCCGCTTCAACCCCATTAGAGACACAAGGGACATAAAAAATGTTAATTATAGGAATTTCTGGGCAAACAGGGGCAGGAAAATCAACAACAGCGAACATTCTTTCAGAACTTGGTTATGGTGAAAACCTTGAGGTGGATGCTGTTGGACACGAATTACTAACTGACACTAATACGAAATCAGTTTTAGTAGAAAAATTTGGTAAAGAAATAATTGATCCATCAGGGGAAGTTGATCGAAAAATATTAGGCCGAAAAGTCTTTTCTAACGAAGAAAACACGTTGATACTTAATAACATCATGCATCCTGCAATGGTAAAAAAAATAGGCGACTATATAGGTAAACGCAAAAAGCAGGGAATTAATTCGATAATAATAAATGCAGCATTATTATTTACAATGAAATTAGATTTACTTTGCAACAAACTGATCTATGTTCAATCCGACCCTCAATTAAGATTAAACAGATTGATTCAGTATAGAAGCTTACCCGAAGACAGAGCCAAAGAAAGACTATTTGCTCAAGATAAGCTTCCTGAAAATCGAAAAGATATAATAATAATTGAGAACAATGGCAACGAGAGTGAATTAAAAGCAAATATCACAAAAATTGCCAAGCAGTTTTTATGAAAAGCCTTAGACGTTTCCGGTATTTTTTTCTTCTACGGTAATATCTTCTTCGCCTGCTTTTTCAGCCAACCCCATTATTTTGTTATAAATTTTCTCACCAAGTTCCGGTTTTAGTAATTTTTCCCAGACAGTCTGTTTTTCGTTAATCGAAATAAGCTTAACATCCTTTTCACTAATAGCAATAAAGGCTACCGGTTCGATGGTTGCACCACCGCCGGAACCGCCACCAAAAGAATTTTCAGATTTTCCATTTCCACCGCCTGCCCCAAATCCAAAAGAGACTTTCGTAACAGGAACAACTGTCCAGTTTTTAAAGGTGGTTGGTTCACCAATAACGGTTTTAGAATTTATGGCAACTTTTAACTCAGATAAAACTGATTTAACGAGAGTATCTATACCCATTTGCTGTCAAACCTCCAGAATTTCTAACAATAGTATCAGAAATTGCATTAAATACAAAGCAATTTGTACAGAAAAAAATAAAACTTGCAATAGCGGCCATAAAGTGTTAGAATGCGCTCTCGGACTGCTTTAAGGTAACAAGAAAAGAGAAATGCAACAAAACCGCAGGTACAGTGGGTCTTGTTGTATTTTTATTCATATGAAAGGGAGAATTATGAACGGCGATCACGAAAAAATAATAACCGATGTTCGTAAGTTTGTTGAGTCTTCTTTTTGCTATGAAATTTACGATGTAACCTATAAGCAGATTCACCGCCAAATGGTCTTGGAGGTCATCATAGACTCTCCGGATGGCGTATCAGTTCTTGATTGTGAAACTGTCTCACGGGGTCTTAGCAAATACTTAGACGAGGCAGACCTCATTGATCAAGAATACACTTTGGAGGTTTCCTCGCCCGGGGTGGAACGGTTCTTCAGACGACCGATAGACTACGAGCGACATATAGGAAAGAAAGTCAGGTTCAAGATAAAGATTCCGAACAGTGATCGAAGCGAATCTTTACGGGGTTGTTTGAAGGAATTTTCACCAGGGTGTATTAAGGTTCAAACCGAAAAGGGGCTCCGCGAGTTCTCGCAAGAATCAGTTATTGAAGCCCAAGCAGTGTTTGAGTTTCCAACAAAGTTAAAGCGTGAATAGCGGTGGAGGTAGAAAGTGGCAAAGTTTAATTTAATAGAAGCATTAAAAGAGATCATAGGCGAGAAGAATATTCCTATGTCTATATTGGTATCTGCGATTGAAGACGCTCTTGCAGTAGCTTACAGGAAGAGTTTTGACTCTGACGAGGATATAAAAGTAACTCTAAATCAAGAAACAGGCAATTTTACAGTTATTTCACGTCGAGTAGTAATTGACAGCGAAGAACTAGAAGAACCAGACCGTCAATACACACTTGAAGAAGCCAAAGAGTTAGATCCGGATGCACAGCCCGGCGATATCGTAGAAGAAGATGTCACTCCCCCCACCTCAAGCTCTTTTGGTCGTATTGCTGCGCAAACAGCAAGACAGGTTGTTAACCAAAAGCTTAAAGAAGCTGAACGCGGCATGATTTTTGAAGAATTTAACAGCCGTATAGGACAAATTTTAACCGGAAAAGTTCAGCGTGTAGAACGCGGAAATGTTTATGTAGAATTCACCAGGGCTGAGGCCGTTCTTCCAACAAAAGAACAGATCCCCGGTGAAGTATTCAGACCTAACGACCGCATCAAATGTTACATTCAGGAAGTGAAGCCCACACCAAAAGGACCACAGATAATTTTGTCACGCAGTTCATCAAAATTTGTTGAAATGCTTTTCAAACAGGCTGTTCCTGAAATCGAAGATGGTATTGTAGAAATTAAATCTTCATCTCGCGAAGCCGGTCTTCGGGTAAAAATATCCGTTGCCACTTCTGATTCGAAGATAGACCCGGTCGGCTCTTGTGTTGGTCTCAAAGGAAGCCGAATCAAAGGGATCGTAGACGAACTGAACGGGGAAAAAATCGATATAGTTCGTTACAGCGAAGATCCCGTAGAGTATGTAACCAATGCTCTTAGCCCTGCAAGAGTTCAATCTGTGCAGGTTTCAGAAGATCGTCGTTCTGCTTTGGCTATAGTAAGTCAGCCTCAATTATCGCTGGCGATAGGTAAAGAAGGACAGAATGTTAAATTAGCTTCTAAGCTAACAGGTATAAAAATCGACATCAAAACTGAAAAAGACATTGAGAACATGAACGCTGCCAATGGCACCAAAGAATAAAGCACGGAGATAACGGATGGGTTTAAGATTACACGAAGCAAGTAAAAAATTTAATATCACAAATAAAGAAATGGCCGCTTTGTTGGCTGAGTTGGGTTACGAGGGAAAAACCAATCCTCTTTCGGGCTTACCCGATGATTGTGTCGAAATGCTCGAAAAGCATTTTTCAAAAGATTCTAAAGCAGAAAAGAATACAACTAGCAAAAAAGTTGTCGAATCAAAACCATTGCCTTCTCAAAAACCTCAAAAAGGAACTTCGGCTAAGCCTGTTGAAACTAAACCGGTTGCACCTGTTGCTCCGGGCCCTCAGCGCCCTGCTCCAGCTGAGACCGAACGACAAGAAGAGGAAAAACGCGAAAAACAACGTGCCGAATCTAAACGAGAAAAAGCTGAAAGAGAACGCTTAGAAAGAGAAAGACAAGCAGCATTAGACAAATCAAAACATGAGAAGAAAAAAACTCATGTGAAGCCTGTTGTGATTGAAGATGATGAAGACGAGCTGGAAGTAACTAAACAAATAACAATAATTAAAACAGCCCTTAATCCTAAAAAGGATATCCAGACTCCACTAAAGAAAAAAAGCACGAAAAATAAAAGCAAACGTGCCCATTTTTCGAAGAAAGTTCAAGCCGAAATGCGAGAAGCTGAACGCCAAACAGAAGCTATTTTAGACCGTTCAAAAGTAAATATTGACAATGACGAATCCGACAGCCTTCCCAAGATTGTTGTTCCAACAGACGTTACCGTGAGCCAATTAGCAAAGTATTTAGAAGTTGATGCTATTTCAATAATTAAACAGCTTTTTGGTATGGGCGTTGTTGCAAGCCTTAACCAACGTCTTGAAGATGAAATCATACAACTTATCGGGAATGAATTCGGTAAGGAAATTATTTTTTCTGAAAATGTTTTTAATATTGAAGACACACCCGATTCAGAGTCTGATAAACGTGTCAGACCCCCCGTTGTAACGATAATGGGTCATGTTGACCACGGAAAAACTTCGTTAATTGACCATATTCGCAAAACCCATGTTGCCGACAAAGAAGTTGGTGGCATTACTCAACATATTGGTGCATATCAAGTACGTTTGCCAAACGGCACAATTACTTTTATTGACACTCCGGGTCACGAAGCATTTACAGCCATGCGCGCACAAGGAGCTCTTGTAACTGACATAGCCGTTCTTATTGTTGCAGCTGATGACGGAGTTCAACCACAAACCATTGAAGCTATACACCATGCGCAAGCAGCTAATGTTCCAATAATTGTAGCTATCAATAAAATTGATAAACCCGAAGCAAATATTGACAAAGTTAAACAGCAGCTTATGCCTTTTAACTTAGTATCTGATGACTGGGGTGGACAAACTACAATGGTTCCTATTTCTGCCAAGAAGGGAACCGGAGTAGCCGATTTGCTTGAAATGATTTTGCTTCAAGCAGAAATCATGGAATTAAAAGCTAATCCCAATAAAGCCGGCATAGGCACTATTATTGAAGCTCGCCTTGATAAAGGCATGGGCCCTATGGCGACCGTTCTAATTCAAAACGGTAAAATCCAGTTGGGAGACCATATAATTTGTGGTTCTTCTTTCGGCAGAGTAAAAGCATTAGTAAATGATTCCGGAGCCCGCGTAAGAGAAGCCGGTCCGGCTTTTCCTGTAATGGTTCTTGGTCTAAATGAAGTTCCGACCGTTGGTGATAAAATGGCGGTAGTTGAGAGTGCTAAATTTGCGCGTTACGTTGGCGAACTTCGCCAAAAGAAAGCTCGCGAAGAAAGACTTTCAAGAGAAAATCGCATGAAGCTTGCCGATCTATTTAAACGAGTAACCGAAGGACAAGCCAAAGACCTTAACGTCATAATCAAAGCAGACGTTCAAGGTTCATCAGGAGCCATGAAAGACGCCTTAGAAAGACTCAGCACAGATGAAGTTAAAGTCAACGTCATTCATACCGGCGTAGGCGGAATTACTGAAGCTGACGTAAACTTGGCCTCCGCAAGCAATGCTATTATTATCGGGTTCCATGTCAGACCGATGACCGGCGTTGAAGAAGCTGCAAAATCAGAAGATGTTGAAATTAAGGTATTCAGAATTATTTATGATGCCATAGATGCTGTTAAGTTGGCATTAAAGGGCATGTATGATCCTGAATATGAAGAAGAAGTAATCGGTCGTGCCGAAGTTCGAAAAGTTTATAAGGTCAGCGGTGTAGGAACAATATGTGGTTCTTATGTTGTTTCAGGAACTGTTAATCGACAAGCATCTGTCCGAATTATTCGTGATGGGGTTGAAATTTTTGAAGGTAAGGTAGCTTCTTTAAAGCGCTTCAAAGACGATGCTCGCGAAATCAATTCAGGATATGAATGCGGTATCGGTATTGAAAACTATAACGACATAAAAGACAACGATATTCTTGAATTCTTCAGACTTAAAGAGATTGAAAGAGTAATTTAATCCATGAGTAGAAGACAAGAACGAGTTTCTGAACTGTTGTTACGCGAATTGTCTACGATAATAAGCCAAAAGGTCTCTGACCCAAGAGTTCGGGGCGTACATATTGTCAACGTTGACATAAGCCCCGATTTTCATCTTGCAAGAGTTCTTTACAGTTTTTTAGATAACGGTAATGATCCGGATGTCGTGCAACAGGGACTTGATTCTGCAAAACCATTTCTTAGAAAAGAGCTTAAAAAAGTTCTTTTATTGCGCGTTCTACCGGAGCTGGCATTTTTCTATGACTCTTCGATAAAACAAGGTGATCATCTATTAGAACTGCTGAGAAACTTAAAATGAATGTTTTATGGCCTTGTAATGAATATAATAACCAGATAAATTTAATTTGTGAAAAACTTGAAGAAGCCCAGAACATCTTTTGTATTGCTCATCCCTACGCAGACGGTGATGCACTCGGTTCTCAGTTGGCCTTGTATCATTATTGCAAATCAGTAGGAAAAAACTGTGTTTGCTTAAATTTTGATCCTATCCCAGAACAAATTTCCTGGCTCAGCGGCACCGAACTTTGCACTAATAGTTTGCCCGAGAATGTTAATTTTGATTTGGCATTTTTGATGGAAACCACCGAAGCTAAAAGAATGGGTGACAGAGTGAGTTTCTTTGAAAAAGCTTCTCACTTGATACATCTTGACCATCATGTTGAAGTAAAAGGGCTAGGACACACAAACATACTTGATGAAAAAGCCTCTTCAACTTGTGAAATTCTTTATAACATTCTTGAAAAAACCGGTAAACCTTTAAACAAAGAATGCAGAGAAGCTTTATACGTAGGAATCATGACAGACACGGGAAATTTCAGATATAATAACGCTACTTCCCGTGCTCACGAAGTTACTGCAAAAATTATTGGCAACGACATTTCAGTTGATGATATCTACAAGCTAGTATATGAAAACACCAGTTACAATAGAGTTTTAATGCATGGTATAACAATGGCAAGAACCGAAAGCTTGTGTAACGGTAAATTATTCTCTAGCTGGTTAAAGCAAGAAGATTTTGAAAAGAACAATGCTTCTGAAGTTGATGCAGATGGAGTTATAAGACATCTTAGCTGCATAAAAGGCAATGAAATAGCCATATTATTCAGAGAACTCGATACAAATAAGGTAAAAATAAGCTTTAGATCAAGCGGAAAAATTGATGTATTAAACCTTAGTCGCGAATTTGGCGGCGGTGGACACACATTAGCCGCAGGAGCCACAATTGAAGGCAAAATTGATGAAGTTAAGCCTAGAGTTTTGTCTGCTGCTTCAAAAGCAATAAATTCTTTATAAGTTGGTTAAAAAATGTCAGACGGACTTTTAATTGTTTATAAACCAAAAGGTTGTACCTCACATGATGTAATAAACAAAATTCGTCGCACATACAAAATAAAGAAATGCGGGCATTCAGGGACTCTTGACCCAATGGCACAAGGTGTGCTCTTAGTTTTTATGGGTAAAGCGCTTAAATTATTAAGTTTTTTACCTAAAGAAAAGTTAGATAAACAGTATTTAATGCGCGTAACACTTGGCGTCACTACTGATTCTTATGATGCAACAGGCAAAGTAATCGACGAAAACGATAAAGGGCTCTCTGTTAGCGACGAAGAAATAAATAACGCTTTGAAATGTTTTTCTGGCATTATTGAACAAATTCCCCCAACCTTTTCTGCTGTTAAAGTCAAAGGCAAAAGAGCCTACGAAAAAGCCAGAGCAGGTGAAAACTTTGAAATTGCAAGCCGTAAGGTAGAAATTAAATCTATCGAACTTATCAATAACTATATAGACAATAACCGACGAAATCTGGTTATAAGGGTGAGCTGTTCTCGCGGAACTTATGTAAGGTCTATTGCCCATGATTTAGGTCAAAAACTTGGATGTGGGGCACATCTATCTTACCTGTTAAGAGAAAAAGTAGGAGACTGTTCATATACCAAAGCTTTTCCTATGTGGAAACTAGAGAACAACGTAGCCTTTGAAAGCTCAGATTCTTTTATCAAAATGCAAGATATTTTACCAATTTCAAGAATTACAGTTACTGATGAAGGTGCTGAACATATAAAACATGGCAGACCAATAGCCAGAGCTCACATTATTGGAATGGAAGCTGAATCTGATGACACATACGATAAGATTCTGATGTTTAACAAATCAGGAAAGCTTCTCGCCTTATACAAAAAAGGCACCAGCCAATCTGACGGTAAAAGCTGCGTTTTATTGTTTCCAATAAAGGTTTTCAATGACAATGAAGATTAACAACCTTCTAGGAAATTATTCAGCACAAGAACCCTGTGTTTTGGGAATCGGTTTTTTTGACGGAGTACATGTTGGCCATCAAATGCTTATTTCCGAAATAATTAAGTATGGAAAAGCCCATTCGTTACCTTCTGTGATTTTTACCTTCGATCACTCACCGCGCAAATTTTTAACCCCTGATACATTTAGAGGATACATTACTACTCCCGAAGAAAAATTTAGTTATATTTTAAGCTTAGGGATATCGAATATAGTTTTTAGACCTTTTGACCAAGAATTTTCAAAATTAAGTCACTTAGAATTTGTTGAGGACATAATAATAAAAAAATTGCGCGCTCAAACTGTTTTTGTGGGCTTTAATTTTCATTTCGGCTCAGGAAAAAACGGTAACGCCAATTTTTTAAAATCAGAACTGGAAAAGCATGGTAGAGAATGCAATATACTCGACAAAGTTTTAATTGAAAATGAAGTTGTATCAAGCTCAATAATCAGAAATGCAATCGAAATAGGCGATTTTGACCGAGCAAACCTTTTTTTAGGCAGAGAAGCAAGCTTTTCCGGTGAAGTTGTTCATGGCGACAGCAGAGGACATCTTTTAGGATTTCCGACTGCTAATCTTGCATTGAAAAGAACAGAGAAAATACTTCCGCCTAACGGTGTTTACGCCTGTTACACAGACACCAATATAGGCACTTTCCCTTCTATTGTTAACATAGGCTATCGACCGACCTTTGACAGAGACATACATCTATTAGAAGCGCATCTTATAGGTTTTTCTGGAGATCTTTATCATCAAACCATAAGAATTCGTTTTGTAAAGCACCTAAGAGACGAAAAGAGATTCGATAATGCCGAATCTCTGATTGAACAAATAAACACCGATAAAGCTTTTGCACGGTGTATTTTGTAATTTTTAAATATTCACGCCAAGTCTGCTAAATTATCTCCTATAGCGATATCGCAGACTAATGGAATATTTAGAGAAACACAGTTTTCCATAATACTTTTAAGTTTTTGTGTTACGATTTCTAACTCAATTTCCGGAACAGTGAAGACTAATTCGTCGTGAATTTGTAGTACAAGTTTAGTTTGAAAGTTATTTTCTTTTAACCATACTGTTGTATCTATCATGGCTTTTTTAACCAAATCTGCTGCTGACCCTTGAAGCACTGTATTTTTGGCCATTCTTTCGGCTGCATTTTTTAATAAGACCTTAGAAGCATTAATATCCGGTATTTGTCTAATTCGCCCGAGCAAGGTTTCAACCTGCCCTACTTCACGAGCATTTTCGAGTATTTTTTCAAAAAAGCCGTTTACTTCAGAAAAGCCGTTATAAAAACTGTCAATATACTCTTTTGCCATTATTCTTGTGATTCCAAGATCTTCAGATAATCCGTGCGCGGAAATTCCATATAAAATGCCAAAATTAACAGTTTTACCCACAGAGCGTTCGCTGCCAGAAATGTGCTCCGGGTCTTTAGTAAAGATTTTAGCGGCAGTCAAAGAATGTATATCTATATTATTTATATACGCTTTTATTAGTTCAGGATCTTTTGAGAAATGTGCCAAAAGCCTTAGTTCAATCTGAGAATAGTCAATAGAAAGAAATTTATCTCCAGCTCTTGGCGGGATGAATGACCTTCTAATTTTTCGCCCTAACTCTGTTTTAACCGGAATGTTCTGCAGATTTGGATTGGAACCTGAAAGCCTTCCTGTAGCAGTGACAGCTTGATTAAAGTTTGCATGAATCTTTTTTGTAATCGGGTTTACCAAAGAAATTAGTGAATCGGCATAAGTATTTTTTAATTTAGCCAGTTCTCGATATTCCATGAGTTCTTTACAAATCGCATGTTCGAATTGCAAAATTTTAAGCACTTCTATGTCGGTTGAATAACCTGTTTTATTTTTTTTAGGCGGCGTAAGTTTAAGTTCGTTAAATAAAACCTCTTGCAGCTGTTTTGGAGAATTTAGGTTAAACTCGTGCCCAGCAAGGGTATGAATTATTTTTTCAGACTCTTCAAGCCTATTTTGTAATTCAATACTTAATTCAGACAAATACTTACTATTGAGACCGATTCCTATGTATTCCATTTCCATTAGAATTTTTACCACAGGTGTTTCAAGAGAATTAAATAAGTGCAGAAGATTTTTTTCTTCTAATTGCTTGGTCATAATAGGATAAAGGCGCATTGTAAGTAATGTGTCTTGGCAAGCATAGTCTTTAGCCGTATCAATTTCTACTGAAGCAAAATCGTTGTCTTTTGCAACTTGCCTATATTCAGTAACTTCGTAGCCCAACAGGTTTTTACCCAGGCTCTTGAGGGCGTTTGAGCGCGAAGGGTCTTCAAGATATGCTGCTATAAGAGTATCAAAAATATTATCAGATACTTCAACACCTGCACTTTTCAAAAAAGCTAAGTCAAACTTTAAATTATGACCAACAATTCTTTTATTTTTTATATTGTTTTTTAAAAATTCAAAAAAAGCTTCGGAATTCATTTGATCTTCTTGCGTAAGACCAAGATATGAATGTTTCAATGGTACATATACTGCCTTTTCTTCATTTGCAGCAAAAGAGATTCCGATAATTCTGTCGCTTACAGGATTTAAGCCGTCTGTTTCAATATCTAAGCAGACTTCATTTCCGATTGTATCCCAATATTTAATAAAGTCTTCAATATTATTGATTAAAAGCTTTTCACCCGGCAATTTTTGATTTTCTTTTTGAACAGCGGTCTCTTGTGAAATTTCTTGTGGCGAATCTTCAGAGAAGTTTTTCTGCGAAAATTCTTTTAGCAAGCTTGAGAATTCATAAGATTGTAAAAAATTTATAAATTGTGCGTTATTTAGATTCTTTTCGTTCCAAATTAAGCTATTCTCATCTTCAAACGTGTCTACATCCACCACAATTGTAGCTAATTTGTGCGATAAATATGCCATTTCTTTATCATTAACAAGCATTTGTCGCGTTTTAACATTATCTATTTTATCTAGCGAAGCATAAAGATTATCAATATTCCCATACTCTTGAACAAGTGCTAAGCCTTTTTTTTCACCTATTCCTTTTACCCCCGGAATATTGTCTGATGTATCACCCATTAACGCTTTTAATTCTATAATGCCTTTTGGCATAAACTTATATTCTTCGTAAAAGACTTCCGTATTGATTGGTTTCGTCTCGCTGACACCTTTTTGGCATAGCTCTACCGTGATTTTATCATCAATCAACTGTAATAGATCTCTATCTCCGGTTATAATCTCAACATCATATTTTTCTGCCAGTTTCTTTGCAGCAGATCCAATCAAATCATCTGCTTCAAAGTTATCATTTGTCATTATTTTAATACCTAATGCTTCTGTTGCTTTGTGAGCAAGAGGTAACTGTAAAAGCAAGTCTTCGGGAACAGGTTTTCGTTTAGCTTTATAGAGAGGATACAGTTTTTTTCTGAATGTATTAGAAGTAGTGTCAAAAGCTACTGCTACAAGCTTAGGAGATCGTTCTTTGAGAACTTTTGTAATCATCCTGATAAAACCAAACAAAGCGCCGGTTTGCAAACCGGCGCTTGTTTTAAGTCTTTGATTTTGAAAAGCGTAATAAGCTCTGAATACTATGTTGTTTCCGTCTATTAAAAGGCACTTTGCCATTTATAGCCCCCCGGTATTGTTCGTTTAAAGCAGTTTACTACATAATACCGGGTATGACAACCAAGCTTATTTTCTATTCTTTTTTTGTTTACCTGTTGGATTTTTAGTCTTCATCTTCATCTTCATCTTCATCTATATCTTCATTTATATCCTTCTCATTCTTATCTTGTTTTTTATCTTGCTTCTTAGCTTGCTTTTTGTCTTGTTTCTTAAGTTTTTTGCCAGCTTCTTTTTCTGCGTCGCTAATTACTCCGTCACCGTCAGTATCAAGTTTTTTAAGTTTTGCAGCTTCTCGTTTGGCTTTTCTTTCTTCTCTTTTTGCTTTGAAAGCTGCTTTTTCGGCTTCGCTAATTACTCCATCGCCGTCAGTATCGAGTTTTTTTATAATTTTTTGTCTCTTTTCGCTTACTTCTTCTCTGAACTGTTTCATTTTTTGAATTTCGTCTTGGCTCAGTTTTCCGTCACCATCTGCGTCAAATTTTTCCATGATTTTTGGATTTTCCATCATGTTCTTTTTGATTTCTTCTTTTGCAACATCTCTTTCATCTTTGCTAAGCTTACCATCACCGTCTATATCGAATTTTTTGACCATTTCAGCTCTTCGTTCTTTATTTCTAATTCTGAGCTCTTTCATGGCTTCTCTTTCTTTTTCGCTAAGCTGGCCGTCACCGTCCTTATCGAACATTTTAACAAATTCAGCTCTTCTGTTTTGGTTGTTTGCTCTAAATACTCTGATGGCTTCTTTTTCTTCATCGCTGAGTTTGCCGTCGCCGTCCGTATCAAACCTGTTAAGAGCCTGCTTAAGCTGTTGTTTTCCTGACACATCTTGCTTTGCAGCTTTACCCTTAGCTTTTCCTTTACCTTTTCCGGGTGCTGCATCGAGCGAATTCATTCCGCAAAGCAACAAAAATGCTGCCAAAGCTATTGCTATTTTTTTCATATTAAAATCTCCTTAATTACATTTTTACGAACTCACACATTTAGATACCAAACACTGAAGTTAGGTTACATCTATTTTAAAAAAAATTCTACATTTTTTAAAGATTTCATAAACGCGTTATAAAGCCCCTTGCAAAGCAATCCAATATTTTTCTGTATCTGTTTGGTTATCCGTAATTTTTGCAATAAAAGTTTTTATAAATTTTTCTGAGTCTACCGAAGTTAAAACAAGACTATTCGGGGCCTTTTTTAAAAAATTATTGGCATCTACTATTGTTTGCCCGATTGCTAAGCCCGAGGTTTCTACTTGCGTAAAAGCCATAATACCGTCACAAAGAGATCGGTCTATGAACCACGCCACTGCAAGAGGGTCATTTATAACGCTTCCGATTATCTTCTCGTATTCCCAATGAAAATCCATATAAAACGCAGTTATTTTTTTAACAAACTCGCCTATTCTATTGTTAATTCTATATATAAAATCAACTAGTGTTGGCGTCAACACAATTTTTCTTGTTACATCAAGCCCGACCATATTTATTATTTTGCTTTTTCGATAAAAAAAGTCATACACAAAGGCAGCAGCATCAGGGTCGCACCAATAATTATATTCTGCTACCGGAGAACAGTTTCCGAAGCTTTTAAAGTTTCCGCCCATTGACACTATTTCTTCAAGGTTTTCAAAAGCTTTTTCATCTTTTTGAATTGCACGTGCTATATTGGTCATTGGAGCCAAAGCAATTATCGACAGTTTTTGCTCATTAAGTTTTTGAATTATGAAATCCTGTGCACTGATTTTTTGTTCATATCCATTTATATTTGGGAAAAACGTCTCTCCAAGTCCGTCAGTTCCGTGGGTTTCTGTGGCGCTAACATAGTCTCGTTTAAGCGGCACGGCTTCGCCTCGAAATACAGGAATGTCTAACCGGCCCATAAAACTTAAAATTTTCTTTGCGTTTTCGATACCTGCATCTACAGCAACGTTACCCGAAACCACTGTAATACCAAGAATATTTAATTCCGGCGATTTAAGGGCCAGCATTATGGCCAGAGAATCATCAATACCGGGGTCACAATCGATAATTACATTTCTCATTGTCAATAATTTTCCTTAGTTTTTTATACTGGGAGGTTCACGAACCAGCTAAGACATTTTATCACATATTAAAAAGCAAAGTATTTGAAAGTTTACGCAACTTGCTATAAGATGTTGCGAAAACAGGAGAAATATAAATGATTAAAATCGGCCGCGAATCAGAAAGCGATATTTCTCTCGCGACAACTCACGAATGGCTTATAACAAACGGCATAGGCGGTTATGCATCTTCTACCGTTCCCTGTATAAATACCAGACGATATCACGGCATTTTAGTTGCCTCACAAAGGCCACCCGTAGACAGAATTGTAATGGTATCAAGGTTAGAAGAAACGATCTGTTTTGACGGACGCGAGTATCCACTCTCAACTTCGACACATAAAAATTCCATACACAAGCCATCAGGCTATCTTCATCTAGAAAGATTCGAGCGTGACCCCTTACCTACCTGGTATTATCAAATTCGCGACGTAATGGTGATAAAAACCATAAGCATGGTTTACGGGCAAAATACAACTTTGGTAACATATAAACTATTAACAGATAAACAAGATGCGATGTTAAAAATACGCCCGCACTATCTTTTCAGAGATTTTCACGGCAACATGTTCGAGAATCCCGGAATCTCGGGTTGTGCCGAAATAAATGAGAAGCGCCTCAAACTTCACCCCTTTTCGAATGCTCCCGAATTACATGTAAAATGGGACAGAGGAAATTTTGTAGAAGACTTTAAATGGCACAAAGACATAAATTTAGCGGCCGAAGAAGAACGTGGATTGCCTTCTCTTGAAGATGACTTTTCATGCGGCTATATAGAATTAAATAATTTTTCAGGCTCTGTTTCTGTGCTTTTTTCAGACAAACCCATTTTGTCTTTTAACCCCATGGACCTTAAAAAGCGTGAAGAGCAAAGACTTGAAGCGATTCAAAATTCATTGCAATCTGACGACTATCTGTTAAAGCGCCTGCTTTTGGCAGGCGATCAGTTTATTGTCGATAGAGAAAGCACAGGCAATAAAACTATTTTAGCAGGTTACCCGTGGTTTTCTGATTGGGGTCGCGACTCATTAATAGCCCTTCCGGGTTTAACATTAGTTACTGGTCGTTATGATGATGCGCGCTCAATTTTAAAAACATTCGCAAAAGAAATACGTCACGGCTTGATACCTAATTGTTTTGCAGACAAAGGCAATGATGCTTCATATAACAGTGTGGACGCCTCTTTATGGTTTTTTGTGGCTATTTACAAATTTGTTGAGTATACAGACGATTATGATTTTGTAAAAGAGCACTTATATGAAGGTATGACTTCTATAATTGATTCTTTTATTTCAGGAACAATAAATGATATAAAAATGGACGAGAGTGATGGTCTTATATCCGCCGGAAATGCCAACACGCAACTAACATGGATGGACGTGAAGGTTAACGGCACAGTTGTTACTCCTCGTAACGGCAAGGCAGTAGAAGTCAACGCACTTTGGTATAATGCTCTCAAAATATATTCAATTTTTCAGGACAAATTCGAAGGAAATTCACGAGAAACAACATCGTTAGCCAAAAAAGTTAAGATTTCGTTTACGAAAGTATTTTGGAACGATTCTGAAAATTGTCTTTATGACTGCATAAGACCCGACAACACCCCCGACAAATCTTTCCGTCCGAATCAAACCTTTGCCGTTTCCCTGCCATTTTCTATTCTTGACGGGCACCAAGAGAAAGCTATTGTCAGCGGAGTTTTTGCAAAACTTTACACTTCGTATGGTTTAAGAAGCCTTTCGCCTGATGACAAAAGATACGAAGGCATTTATAGCGGTGATCGCTATGATCGAGATTGCAAGTATCATCAGGGCACGGTTTGGGGTTATTTAATAGGGCCATTTATTACAGCCTATTTAAAGGTGTATAATTTTTCTATGGAAGCGCAGCTTCGTGCTTCTTTAATGATCGATTCTTTTGCAGCGCATATTGAAAGCGAAGGTTGCCTGGGAAGCGTATCAGAAATTTTCGACGGCAACATGCCTCATACTCCAAAAGGTTGTTTTGCACAGGCATGGAGCGTTGCCGAGTTACTCAGATGCTATGTAGAAGAAATTAAGGGACAAAAACCAACATTCATTGTTTAAGGGGCTTAAAGCAAAATGCAAAAAAAAAGTTTGCTCGGCGGAAAAGAAACTGCGTATAATATACTAAGCATAGGCCTAGCATCCGGCTTATGTCTTGCAATAAGCTTGTATATCGGTTCAGAGGTTGATCTTCGGTTTGAAACAACACCATATGGGGCTTTCGGCGGGATTATTTTAGGTTTAGCGTCCTCTATAACTTATATGATAAGAGAAATACGTTTTAATTTAAAAAGGTTTGAAAATGACTCTGGCAAGGATGAAAAAGCTCTTAAGAAAGAGTGAGTTTTCGCTTATTTTATCGGCAGTAATAGTTTCAGTTATTTTACTTTTGCTTTATTTCGTTACTACAAAATTTTATTCCGGTTTTATTTCGGGATATCTCATAGGCTCTGGCAGCTATATAAGTCTCGTTGAAACCTCATTATTGCTTGCAGGAAAATCTTTAAAATTGGCGGTATTACTGGTTTTCATCACAAATATTAAATTATTAATAATTGCAGCCCTAGTTTATTGGTTATATTTGCTTAATTTTTCTATAGTACAAGTTATTTTTGGTATTTTCGCCTCTCAACTTGCTGTTACAGCACTCATATTCGTTTTACACAAAATATCACCCCCAAGCAAGCAAGAAAACTCTTCTGTTAATAAATTCCAAATTAACTAGCATTTGATGAGAATGATAGAGCTTGCTTAGATATTTATTGCCTACGTTCAGTTGCACAAAATAATTGCAAGATTTTAAAGCTCTTGTGTTATTTTCTTGCATTTTTATGGTCTTAGTGCTACATTACGCTGACATTATTTCTACGGAAAACTTTGTTTTAAAATTTAAATATGCATGCATTAGAAGAAAAAATTTTTTACCTTTTTTCGTTTATACCTGTTTCGCCAGGCATCGTATTACCTTGGGTGATAACACTATTCGTGTTCCTATTTTTGTGTATACTTACACGAAATTTAACTCCGGAATGCACGAGAAAGAACCAGGCTCTTGCTGAGTTTTTGTATGAAGGCTTAGAAAATCTCGTTATTACAATCGTAGGCGAAAAGCATGTAAAACATCTTTTACCTGTAATGTCGGCAGTTTTTATCTACATTGCCTCAGCTAATATGCTTGGACTTATTCCCGGGTTTAAATCTCCCACAAGTATATTTTCGAATTGTCTTGGAATGGCACTGATAATATTTTTTTACACCATATACCTGGGAATTAAAACTCATGGTTTTGGTTACATAAAGCATTTTACCGGCAATATTTGGTGGATGGCGCCAATCATGCTGCCAATTCATCTCATTGGTGAGATATCTCACCCTATCAGCCTATCTTTACGATTATTTGGCAACATTTTTGGTGAAGATGTAGTAATAATTGTGTTAACCACAGCACTTTTTCCCCTTTTGTTGCCTGTTCCAATGATGTTGATGGGTATTTTCACTAGCTTGCTTCAAGCTTTAGTGTTTACAATTTTAACTGGTATTTATTTGTCGGGAGCAATTGATAAAGGGCATTGACCCAGGAGGAAATTATGGAAGAAATTACGAAATCAATTTTAACGGCATCGGACATTATCACCATTACAAAAGTTATCTGTGCGTCTTTCACCATTATGTTGGGCGCCGGCTTTGCTGCATTTGCGCAGGGAAAGGTTATCTCTCAAACCGTTGATGCTATTTCCAGACAGCCTGAATCAGCTAACGACATTCGTTTTACAATGATTATCGGCGTTGCAATGATTGAATCGTTGGCAATTTATTGTCTACTCATTTCTCTCATCTTCTTGTTTGTAAAATAAAAGGAAATCGGCGTGAATAAAGTAATTAATTCTATCAGCAGATCAATGTTTGTGCTTATGCTGTTTTTTACTCTGCACTTAAATGCTTTATCCGCCGACTCTTTGCCTGGCTCAAAGCCTCTTGAATCATCAGTTGCTGCAGAAGCACTTTCAAATGAAGAAAATACCCATGAACCGGGTTTATTTGAAATTGACCTGTGGATATTGACTTCTCAAACTATCAACTTCTTAATATTATTGATAGTCTTGCAAAAGTTTTTGTTTAAGCCCATAGGTAAAATTGTAAATGAGCGACGTGATGCCATTTGCGAAATAAGAAAAAAAACAGAGTCAGATGCAAAATCAGCAGAAGAACTTAGAAACAAATATGAGCAGCGAATTGCAAAAATTACAGATGAAGCCTATCTAATTCGTCAGCAAGCTATTTTTGAAGCTAACGAAAAGTGTGAGACTATATTAAAAGAGGCGCGAGCAAAAGCGGAGCAAATAATTGAAGAAGGCGAAATGGAAGTTTTCATGGAAAGGCAAACAGCTTGGGCACAACTTAGAGATGAAGTTATACAGCTTACTATAAATGCCACAGAAAAAGTAGTTCAAGAATCATTAGACGATGAACTTCATAGAAAAATAATTGCACTTTCCATAGAACGTTTAGCACAAGATCTTCCTGACTATAAAAAAGAAGCATGAAAAATCCTACTTTAACAGCCAAAAGATATGCAGAGGCTTTTTTTTCTCTAATTGAAAGAGATAGCGATAATTTTGAAAGTTACATGAATGATTTCAATGTATTTTCAGATTTATTTTCAGAAAGAACCGAATTGTATAATCTTTTGACGCATCCATTGATTCATCCTGATCGTAAGACAGACCTTGTATGCCGCGTTTTTTCTAAAGCTGACAATCAGGTTAAAAATTTTATCTGTATTATCATCAAACGCCGTAGAATACATTTGTTTGAAGCGATAGCCGTAGAGATAAAACGGCTTTATCGGCGAAAAAAAGGTATAAGAGGCTTAATTATTAAAACAGCAGTTGCTTTGAACGATTCAGAGTTTAGCAAATTGAAAAATGTTTTAGAGAAAAAATTTGGTCAGCTTTCAATACGACAGGTTGTTGACCGCACTGTAATTGGCGGAATGATTATTCACTTTGGCAATCAAGTCGTTGACGATTCTGTTCATACTCGCATAAAAAGAATGCGTGAGATATTAAACAGAATCGACGAAACATGGCTGAATGCACTTTCTGAGCAACCCTCATTAGGACTTTAGGAGCATAGCATGAGCATTAGGTCTGATGAAATAATTTCCGTATTAAAAAAAGAGATAGAAAACTTCTCTTCGGAATTAAGAACTGTTGAAGCTGGGGTCGTCACACAAGTCGGCGATGGTGTTGCACGTGTTCATGGACTTCCGAAAGCCATGGCGGGCGATATTGTTGAGTTTCACAATGGTGTAAAAGGTTATATATTAAATCTTGAAGAAGACAATATTGGTTGTCTTATTCTTGGGCCCGATCAGGGAATTCATGAAGGCGATCTCGTCACAGACACTGAAACTATTTTGTCTGTTCCTGTTGGCAATGCCTTATTGGGACGCGTAGTAAATGCCTTAGGCGAGCCTATTGATGGAGAAGGGCCTATTGTTGCAGATGCTTATCGTCCTATTGAAAACGACAGCCCAAATATAATCCAGCGTCAACCGGTTACAGAGCCACTTCACACAGGCATTCAAGCAATAGACGCTTTGATTCCCATCGGTCGAGGACAAAGAGAACTTATCATCGGCGACCGTCAAACGGGCAAAACAACGATAGCCATTGATACAATCATAAATCAAAAAGACACCGGTGTTATATGCGTTTATGTTGCCATAGGTCAAAAATTGTCTACGATCAGTAACATTATTGAAACCTTAAGAAAACACGATGCGCTCAAACACACTGTCATAGTCGCTGCATCTGCAGCAGACCCTGCACCTTTACAGTATATTGCTCCTTTTACAGGTTGTGCCATTGGCGAATATTTCCGTGATAAGGGCGAGCATGTGCTTTGTGTTTATGATGACTTAAGCAAGCATGCTGTTGCTTATCGACAGGTTTCACTTTTGTTAAGGCGCCCTCCCGGACGAGAAGCATTTCCTGCCGATATTTTTTATTTACATGCCCGTCTTTTAGAGCGTGCTGCAAAGCTGACTGATGTTTTGAATGGTGGCTCTCTTACAGCTATTCCTATAATTGAAACTCAGGCCGGTGACGCTTCAGCTTATATACCTACTAACGTAATTTCTATTACAGACGGTCAGATAATTTTAGAAACATCTCTTTTCAACTCAGGGGTTAGACCAGCTATAAATGCGGGTTTATCCGTGTCGAGAGTTGGAGGAAGCGCTCAAGTCAGCGGAATGAAGAAGGTTGCAGGACCTCTACGTCTGGAATTAGCTCAATATCGCGAATTAGCAGCTTTCTCCCAATTTTCTAAAGACTTAGACAAAGCTACCCAAGACCAGCTCAATCGTGGCGAAAAAATAGTTGAGTTATTAAAGCAACCTCAAAACACCATGATAAGCGTCGAAGAGCAAATAATAACTATTTTTGCTGCAACTCACGGTTTTACTGACAATTTAAAAAATTCAGAAGTAGCAACATTTAAAGCAGAGCTAATGGATCACATGAGCCATAAACATCCTGAATTTCTACGAGTTCTACAAGAAAATCCTGAGCTTAACCCAAAACGTGAACAGGGCCTAGAAACAGTTATAAGAGATTTTTTGTATCACATTTATATGCCGAAACATAATGAACAAAAGGCAGCTGTAGCAGCAAGCAAGACTCTGCTTGAAACCAGCGGCGAGAAGAAATAATAAATGGCTTCATTACGCGATATAAGACAAAAAATTAAGGGTGTTTCGTCAACGGGACAAATCACCAATGCAATGAAAATGATGTCTACAGCAAGACTAAACCGTGCTATTGATCTTCTGAAGCAGAGCAAGGTCTATAGTAATAAACTTTCTGCCATGTTTCACAACATTAAGCGTCATATTACTCCCTCTAAACATCGCTGTTTAAGCAAGGAAGAAATCAAAGTTTCTTGTATTATCGTGATTGGTGGAGAACGCGGGTTATGCGGAGGTTTCAACCAAGATTTGCATAGATTTGCCTATGAAACAATCAAAAATAATAGAACAAAAGAAATCAAACTGGTTACCATTGGCAAAAAAGTGTCGGTATTTTTCAGCAAAACTGATATTAAGCCGTATAGAAAAATTCACGACCTAAATATAAAAGAAGCAAAAGACAGTCTTCACGACCTTTGTAATGAGCTAATTTCACTATATTTAGATAAAAAAATCGATGAAATAAGGGTTGTTTATACATCTTTTACTTCTGCGACAAAAAAATCATTAACGCAGCAATGTTTATTGCCATTAACGGATGAGGGCAATCTGTTTAGTAAGAATGAATCAAGCAATATCGAGTTTGAATTTAACCCTTCGCCCGACTTTATTTTTGAAAATTTACTGCCAAAATATATACAAACCACTTTATTTAGATTTCTGCTTGAATCTAATGCTGCTGAGCAAAGCTCCCGCATGACAGCAATGACATCAGCAACGGATCGCGCAGAAGAAATAGTAGACGATTTAAAACTTCAGTTAAATCGTAGCCGCCAAGCTTTGATCACCCAAGAAATCAGCGAAGTTATTTCAGGGTCGCAAATATAGCCTTATTAAGGAGTCTTTCATGAGCGAAGGTAGAATAGTTCAAATTACCGGGCCTGCCGTAGACGTAAGGTTTCCGACGGGTTTTTTACCCAGCATCCACAATGCGTTAGAGGTTGAAAACACGACTCTGAATACAAAACTCATACTTGAAGTCAGTGCGCATTTGGGCAATGACATTGTGAAAGCTGTAGCCATGGGACCCACAGATGGACTTAAGCGCGATTTACCTGTTAAAGACACAGGTCGCCCAATTTCTGTTCCTGTGGGGAATAAAGTTTTAGGCAGAATTTTTAACGTATTAGGGCAAGCAATAGATGAAGGGAATCCTTTGCCGGCAAATACAGAGAAATGGCCGATACATCGTTTACCCCCTGATTTGACTCACCAAGGCAAAACCACCGAAATACTTGAAACAGGATTAAAAGTAATAGATCTGCTGACTCCCTATGTTAAGGGCGGCAAAATTGGTCTGTTTGGCGGTGCCGGTGTCGGTAAAACCGTTTTAATCATGGAACTTATCAACAACATTGCCAAGCAACACGGCGGTGTTTCAGTGTTTGGCGGTGTAGGTGAAAGAACCAGAGAAGGCAATGATTTGTATCTTGAAATGAAACAATCGGGTGTATTAGATAAGACCTGTTTAGTTTTCGGTCAAATGAATGAGCCTCCCGGAGCCAGATTGAGAGTTGCTCTTACAGCCTTAACCATGGCTGAATATTTTAGAGACCGCGAATCTCAGAATGTTTTATTGTTTGTTGACAACATTTTTAGGTTTGTTCAAGCGGGTTCAGAAGTTTCTTCTCTATTGGGCCGCATGCCTTCTGCAGTTGGCTATCAGCCCACATTAGGCACTGAAATGGGTGCTTTACAAGAACGTATTACCAGCACCGTTAATGGTTCGATTACTTCGGTTCAAGCTATATATGTTCCTGCCGATGACATTACAGACCCGGCACCGGCAACAACTTTCAGTCACCTCGATGCCACGACAGTACTTTCCCGAAAAATTGTAGAATTGGGCATTTATCCGGCAGTAGACCCATTAGCTTCTAACTCGCGTTTAATGGCTGCCGACATACTAGGCAACGAACATTATAATACTGCGCGCCGAGTTCAAGAAATTTTGCAGCGCTACAACGAATTGGCTGATATTATCGCCATACTTGGCATGGAAGAATTATCTGAAGAAGACAAAGTACTTGTCGGTAGAGCAAGACGTATACAGAAGTTCCTTTCTCAGCCTTTTTCAGTTGCAGAAAAGTTTTCGGGACATCCGGGCAAATATGTAAGCGTTAAAGACACTGTTGCAGCGTTTAAAGCCATAGTTGACGGCAAATACGACAGTTACCCAGAACAAGCGTTTTACATGGTTGGCGGAATAAACGATGTTGAAGAAAAAGCAAAGCAACTAGCTAACAAATAATCGAGGAGCAAGTATGTTTTTGAGAGTTTCGGTGGCGCACATAGGTTCTCAGATGGCTAACTACAAAGTTAAGTCGCTGCGATTACCCGGATATGATGGGGATTTGGGCTTTATGTCTAAGCGCATGCCTATTATGGGAATATTCAAACCCGGTCTCATTCACGCGCGCACTCTTGATGACAAACAGTTTGTTTTCGCAACAACCGGTGGTTTTTATGAAATGGCCGATAATCGTATAACTTTGATTTTTGATGCTTTTTTTACAGTTCAAGATTTAGAAGGGTTTACTCCAGACCCGCAAAATCCGTCTTTTGGTCTTTACAAAATAGATACTGACAAATTAAGCGCTGAAGAAAAAAAGAAATACGCATTAAACATGTTAAGAAACGAAATCGGAGGCAACAATGTTCTACAAATCAAATAACACAGAATTTGAAGCATTAAAGCCTATAACCCGACAAAATGCAGGCAAGGTATATGCTGATGTGCCTCTTAGTTTTTTTGAAAACATTGAATCACTTAAGAATTACGTTTTGTCTTTAAAAGAACTGGGCGTAAATGTTTTACTTATTTTACCCCATTTTCTGCCTTCGTTTTCGGCTTATGTAGTAAGAAATTACGAGCAGCCATGTTCTTTATTCAAAACCTGGAAAAACTTCTCAGATTTCATGAAGTTTGTAAAAGACTTGGACATGGATAGAATGATTGATATTCCGTTCAACCACGCTGATTGGTCGGCGGATAATTTAAAAAGAGAATGGTATATTAATCATGAGTCTGGTGGCGTAGAAGCAGGCGCAGACGACGAAGATGCCGACAAAAAAAGAGTAAGAATAAATTGGGGCGCCTTTGTTCTCGACAATTCGATTGTAGAACTGCAAGATTATTGGCTTGAAAAGGTTATTTATCCGCATATCGAAAAAATGCACGTAAATGCAATTAGAATTGATGCTGCTTGGGGACTAGACAGAGAAGGCTTAAAACGAATTGTTTCAAAAACTAAAGCTAAGTTTGGTGACAAAGTTTGGTTTTTAGCCGAAAATCTGGGTATGGCAAAGCTTATTAAACTTGCGGAATCTGGACTGGCTGCAGGTGCTGACCGTTTTTTCAATAATATGTATTGGTATAATGGCGGTCTTTATATTCCAACCGATATTTTTACGCTTTACAAACAATCTAAGGGAGCACCGACTTGCACCATTTACAGCAGCCACGATACGCTTTTCCCTGCAATGAAGGGGCTGGCAAAGTTACGCGCGAATGAAGTAAAAGGGCTAAACGACAAAGGCATCGTGCGAAAATTTGTAGAATACGAAAAAATAACATCTTTGCAACAATTGGACGAGAGCACGAAACAAAGCATTATTGCGCTAATGAAGCAAGATTTTGCCTTAGCTGCTTTGATGAGCTCTGATGTTATGTTTGCTGCCGGCAGCGAAAAGGCTCTATTTGAGCGTATAAGTGTATGCAATTCAAGCGCTGAGAGTTTCAAAAAAGGCATAGAATCAGACTTACCTGACTTTATGAAAACTATTCTTAAGATTAAAGGTTCAGACAGTATTTTTAGCGCAGAGGGTGTTATAATACCATTTGGTGGCTGGAAAGCTGAAGAAAGTGGAATAAAAGGCTATTTAAAAAGCACAGACGACGGCAAACATTTACTTGTGGCTGTAAACAACGGAGAAACCGATTTAGAGTGCAAAATACCCAAAAGAATGAAAAAAATGGGCAATGGCTACGTTTATTCCGATAAGGGGCGCCAAAAAATAAGTTTGCCCCAAAGAATGGTTATTTCTAAGGGGCAAATTCTAATAATTACAGCTTAATGCTGCAGAATCAGTATTTATAAATGCTTCCGCCAATGTATTCTCTTATTAGAGCATCTTTTGGGACGACTTCTTCGTCTGACCATTCTTTTATAGAATCAAGCAGATCAAAGACGCGTTTTGCGCGAATATAAGCATCTTGTCGCTTAGGGTTATCTTTGTAATCTTTTACAAAGTCAGGGAAGAAATTGAAGAGGTGCTTTTTGTAAATCGGCAATTCATAGGGCAAAGAGCCATCTATTATGTGGTCTACAGAGCCTAAGAACGGAATAATATGCTGAATTTCTGATCTTCTGACATAGTGCCAATGTTCGAGTGTTTGGCGCGGATTATAACTTCTGTGCCAAGAATCTCTGACCATTCTTCTTAAGAGTCTAACATCTGTCCAACGAATGAAGTTTCCGTCTGTGCCTCTTATTTGGCAGAGGGTTTCAATATAAAGCTTAAACTTTTTGTCATTCGGCACACTGCTTGTCATTGGCTCATATAAGCCATGCAAGCTGTCTAGCAAGAGAATTTGGTTCTTCTCAAGTTTCATTGGCGTAGTCTGTTCTTCCCTTTTGCCTGTTTTAAAGTTGTAATGAGGCATTTGAATTGTTTTGCCTTCTATAAGCTCGCCTAAGTGCTGGTTAATAAGCTTTAAATCTATAGCTTCGGGAGTTTCAAAGTCATAATCGCCAAATTCGTCTTTTGGGTGGTGTTCTAGGTCAAAATAATAATTGTCTAGTTCCATCGAGACCAGCTCGTATCCCATTTTTTTGAGATGTTCGCCAATTTTAATGGTTGTAGTGGTTTTTCCTGAGCTTGAGGGGCCGGCAATTATTACGATTCTGACCTTATCTATTCTTGCAATAATTTTTTCAGCAGCAGAAGCAACGTCAGCATTGTATTTTTCGGTTACTTCTTGAACTAACTGCGGATAAGTGCCATCTTCGATTCGCTTATTAATTTTTTCAATACTAAAGCAATCGTGGTCTATTGCCCAATTAAGCACCTGCCATATTTTTTTGTAAGGAATATTACCTTCAGATGAAAAAGTAGTTTTTTCTTTCCCTTCTCTTAGTTTATTATGTTCATATCGGTAAAGAATAAAGGCTTTTGCAGTTTTTGCGTGCCCGGCTTCGATTAGCTCGCGTTCGATAATATCCTGCACCTCTTCAACGCTATGATATGAGCCCGGCTTTTGGCTTAATTCAAGTTGGTGGACAACTTTATCGGCAAGTATTTCAGCTAATCTTCTGTCTTCTCCGCCTACCTCGACAGCAGCTTTAAATATAGCATTTACTATTTGCTCTTTTTTAAAATTTACGACTCTTCCATTTCGTTTAACGATCTTTTCAAGTTTTGATACAGTCATTCATTTACCTCTATTCTACCTAGTTATTGTCGTTCACGACCTTGTAAGTAACTGCCAAATTGCCTAATATACCGGCAATATTTGAAATTTCTTTTATAGTGTTCGGTTTAATAACTTTAGCTCTAGGCGGCACAAGTATAATATCGCCTCGCTCAATTCTTTTTACGTCTTTCATTCTGAGAACTTCGCCACCAGCTCTGACAACAAGAGATCTGCGATGGTCAGAAGCATTTGTAAAGCCGCCGGCTCGTTTAATATAATATCCGGCAGAAGTGTTTCTGGCATTATAAAGTATGGTAGTGGGATTCATAACAGCGCCCACAATAGAAATTGTATGAGGAACCACCGGAATGGTTATTTGATCGCCATCTAGGAGGGCAATATCTTCATATTCATCTGCACGCTTTTCAACAACATCTTTCAATGGCACCGGAATTCTTACCATTTGGTTACCGAATTCCTTCGATTTCATTTCGATTTCGCTAAACACAGAGCTCTGAGCCTTAGTTAAGTCTTGAGCAAGTTCTCCTGACTCAACTTTTCCACCTTCGAAAACCTGCGAATTGATGCTTTTCATTCCTACGCTGCTTCTGAGTTCACCGTCGATTTTAGCGCCGGCTCTAAGCAAATCTGCCCTTAAATCAAGAGTTGCTTGTCTATACAAATCGTTTTGCATAGCCTGAGCCGTTTCTATTTGATTTTGGGAAGTAATGTGCTCTGCTTTTCTCATGAATACGCAGCCTTCTGCAAAAGCCATGCTTGTCAAGCCACCCGCCCTTTCGATAAGACTCGAAAGCTTTTCGCCTCGATGTTTTAAAGCATATGGGCCGGGTCTTTTGACTTGCCCTTTTAGCACGACCACATCAGCTTCAACACGTTTTTCCATGTTTGAGGGCAAACTAACTCTGTCTAATGCCTTAAGTTCAATATTATCGCCTGACTTTGCGTTATTCAAAGCATTCTTAATATTAACTCTAATTATATTGACCTCATTATTATCGCCAATTCGAGCTATTTCAGCAATTCCATCGGCATCTACAGTTAAACCGCGTGCTTTAACCACAAGATCAACCAAAGTCATGCCTGTTCTGTATATGTATCTGCCGGGTCTGCGTATAGCACCATCTATACTTATCCTCAAAACATCAGATTTAACTTCTTCTTCAGAAAAAAGTCTTACAATATCAAAGGGCAACAATAAGTGATTATGGCTTTTGTCGCCTGCCATTGCAAAAGTTAGATTAAAGCCTAGAATTTCTTGTTTTCCGCTTTCTAATTTTCTATAAATTTGCCCTCTGATCATGTTGGCTTCTTCTTTTATTATGCCCCCCGCCCTTTCGATCAGTTCTTTAACAGTTAAAGACTTACCAATAGCATATTTGCCAGGTCTATTTATGGGTCCTTCAATTTTCACATTATTGCCAACAAGTTCAATCGCTTGGTCAATTTTAATTTCATCACCGCTCTTCATTACAAAAGCTTCTAACGCCTGCTTATCATTTAATTCCACGTCAAAAGCAAGCCGAGGCTTAGTGCCATTCCATCTTGTAATGCTTACTCTTCCGGAATATGCATTCGGAAGTATTCCGCCGGCCATTTCAATAACCTTTGCTAAGGTTGTTTCTTCTGTAATTTCATAAACAGCAGGGCGCGCAATCAGTCCTCCGGCAACAATACGTTTTCCTGCCATAGGCACAAAAACTGTATCTCCGTTGGCAATTGAAAAATCTTGTCTGCGGTCTCCGGTTAGAAAATAATCATATAAATCTATCTTTTTAGC
>JAQVCG010000012.1 GCA_028689875.1 Candidatus Rifleibacteriota bacterium
TTATTATAAGCTCTGATAAAATTATTGTGGAAAAAAGTCGGGGGAAGTCTATTAGGAGTGGTTATTCACCCATGGTTTGGCGGGCGCTGTTGATGTCGCGGATCATGGAGGTGGCTTCTTGGGCGTTTTTGCTGTTGGGGTCTAGGCGAATGGCTTGCTCGAAGTATGTGACGGCGCGGTCGAAGCCTGAGATGTCGCCGGCTAGGGCTTTGTCGGTCCAGGCCAGGCCTAAGTGGTATACGCATTCGGCATTTTTGTCGTCTTTGGCTAGACATTCGTTGTATTTTTCGATGGCTTCGTCGAGTTTGCCTTTTTTATACAGGTCGTAGCCCTGGGTGTGAAGAGCGGCGGCAAGTGCAGCTTCTGAAACTGTGCCGTCAGAGGGCGCGGCCTTGGCGTCGGTGCCTGTGCGGCGGCGCTTGAGTTCGTCCCAGACGTCTTTCTTTTTGTTCTGCTCTTTAAGGCGCGCAAGCTCCTCTAACTGGCGGCGTTCGGCTTCGGCCTTTTTGAGCTGCGCAATGCGCTCGTCTTCCATTAATTTCCATTTGTCTAACGCAGCCATTATAGGGCGAAGCTTTTCTGAGTAGCCTCCGGAACTAGCCTTCATGGGCTCTAATGTTTCCAGAGCATCGGCGTATGAACCATTTATGTAAAGCAAGGCTCCGTAATAAAAGCGGTTCTCGGGGTTGAACGCATTGTCTGAAAAACGGTCTGAAAATATGCGGTTGCCACGCATTAAAAGACCTTGGTCGTCTTGAGACCCGATAGACGGGTCTTTTAATATTTTGCTCAAATACAAATCTAAGGCCGCTGTTATACCTGTAGTGCGCTCCAGCTCCAATACATCGGCCAGCGGGCCTGACTTCTTTTTAAAATAATCCTTTAAATTTATTTTTTTGTCTTCGTCCGGTTCAATCTCAGGCTCAGTATCAAGCGACAAAAGTGCAATCTCAGGATTATTTACCTTTACCTTGTTCTCAGGTATTACAAGGCCAAAGGGCCTTAAACGTTTCTTTGATGGCGAATCCTCGGCTGCCTTAATTTCTGCGGCATTTTTGCCCAATATTTCGCGCAGCTGAACAACCTTCGGGTGGTCCGGAGCCTGTAAAGCCGCCTCATATAAGATTTCACCGGCTTTGTCTAATTGCTTTAAATCAATGTAAGTCTGCGCCAACCAGACTTTCGCCTCAAAACTCATCTTGTTGAGCAGCAAAACATTCTCAAACTCTATCGCAGCATCGTCAAGCATACCCTTGTTGTAACAATCTATGCCCGACTTTAAAAAATAGTCGCTGTCGCTGGGCGTCTGAGCGTAACAAATTCCGCTCAAAACAAATGCCCCCGCCAATATCGCACCTTTTAAACTGTTCTTGCTCATTTATAAACCGTCTCTTGATATATCGAAATCATTCTAAACCTGGTCTTGGCCTCGGTGGGAATAATATGCAGCTGCTTGCCCGTATAACCGATGCCCCCCGCAACTATCATTTCAAGTTTGCCGTCACCGTCTAAGTCTGCAAAAGTCGGTTTTGCAACAGTTCGCCCTACATATTTGGGAAAATCCTTAAGGGGTTTGCCGTTTGAATCAAGTGCCATCACGTATCCTGCTCTTTCGCCCGAACTTGAAGGATCTGTGGCTGTAAAAACTACATCAAGCTTGCCATCGCCGTCAACGTCGATAATTGTCGGAGCGGCATAAATCGAATGGTCGCCTGCATCATAGGGCCAGCCCGCCTTAGGCCTGCCTGCAAAATCGCAGATTGTTATTTTGCCGTCATATTGTGCAATAACAAATTCGTCGGTTCCGGTGTTGTCGATGTCTGCTAGAACCGGTGCAGAATGAGACCCCGAGGAAATCGTAAAGTTTTTTACCATTTTGCCTTTTTCGTTCCAAATTATAAAATTACCTGATGGAGTAGTGGTAAAAACTTCTTTGACCCCGTCGCTGTCTATGTCGCCCGCATCAACATCAAAAGGCCATTCCCTGTTGCCTGCGACACTGGCCGGCCAACCTTGACGCTTGGTTCCGGTATTATTTAAAACCGTTACTTTACCGTCATTGCTTTTAAATACTATTTCCTTTTTGCCGTCGCCGTCAAGGTCGCGGGCGGCGATGCGCCCTGAAACAGCAGCTGTTGTCGATACTTCCCATATGGGGTTGCCTGAGCCATCAATTCTGAAAACTTTGCCGGACTCAGCGCCAATTAGTACTTCTAATTTTCCGTTACCTTCAATATCGGCCAGTTCTGCGCCCGAAATGGGAATCTTGCTTCTTGTGTCGAGCACCCATTTTTCTTTTCCCAGACTGTCGAGGCAGTAGACTTTGCCGTCTTGAGACGCTGCAATTATATCGATGCCTCCGTTAAAGCTCGTAACCTGAACATCAGCTAAAATCGGTCCGCCGGTTTGTTTCGGCCAATAGGGCGGGCGAATAATTTCATTGCCCGACGCAGATGAAAAAATATGAACTTTTCCGTCGGTGGCGCCGAAAATTACGTCTTTTACGCCGTCGCCGTCTACATCGCCTATTACGTTAACTTGCCCGTAAATATCTCCGGTGACCTGACTTTGAGGAGGTATAGCCCCTGAATTATTTTGCGCATGCAATACGCTGCAAACACAAAACATGCAAACGGCGCCGAAAGCTAAAACTACTTTTTTATGCATATATTTTTTCATGGGCGGCCTCTCTCTTGTCAGATTATCTCAATACCATATCATCGCGGTAAATCTTTACTACGGCGGTAACTTCTGCGGTTATTCCGGTTTTTTCAACAGTGCCTTCGCACACGATTTCCCAGAGATCATAAAATCCGATGGCTAACCCTCTGCTGAAGTGGGGTCTTCCATACCATTCACCTACGCCATCGCCTAACGGAGATACTTTGGTGACTTTATAACTGCCGTCGCCGAATTTTATGTTGTATTCTTTATCAAGGCGCGAATCAGCGCCTTCTTTATATTCAGGTTTTTTGTTGCCCTGATTATATTGGTTAAAAAGGTGTATTTTTACCTTTTCAATGCCTGCCATGGCGTAGTTTCGTGCCTTGATCCTGTCTGATTCGAACATTATCAGCTCTGCGTTTGATTTTGAAGAAAACCAATACATTACTCCAAAAATTCCGAACAAAACGATAAGCATAAGAGATACTACCGCAATAAAACCGCTGTTATGTTTTTTAAGTTTGTATTTCATTCAAAAACCTTCACAGTCATTAGGTCGCCTTCAAGACGAACGGTAAAATCTACATCTTCAAACACTTCGGACCTTTTGTCGTCAAAAATCTTGCAGGTTATTCTTACGCTTTTAGGGTCGTTATCAGCAACGTGAAACCTTAAATCCTGCGAGTTTCGCGCCACAGGAATAAACCGTTCGGACCCATTAGCCGGCTTTACATGTCTCATAACCGTTTTTGTTTTTTTATCGTAATAATATTTAATGGCCATCGCCTCAGAGTCGCTTTTAAGCGACGAAAGCACGAACGAAAGCTCGCTGCCGCTGTTATTTACTATATCTTTCTCGATGCGCACTACATTCGGAAAATACTCTCCGCTTGCCTCGCCCTTAACATAAAGGTGCCCGTATTTATGCACGTAAACGTGCGGATTTATCTTTTTTATGTCGGTGTAAAACTGCTTCATAAAATACTGGATTTTGTAGTTGAAATCCATGTGCTTCTGGCCCCAAGCCATGGTGCTGAGATTGCTTCGCAAAACAACAAACAAAACGGTCGCTAAAAGCGCGACAATCAGCGCAGAAGTGAGAACTTCGACCAAAGTAAACCCCTGTCTCAATAAATTGTTTTTGTGTAAAAGTTTCATCATCTGTGACCTTTGCTACATTCTGGTCGAGGTTTTAACGGTAACCGAATTAAGAATAGCCTTATAGGTCTCTAGCCGAAGGTTTTTGTCTTGATCTTTTTCTTGCCAATTTATATCCACGCTTATGTGCAGCAGGTTTGTTTCGTTTAAGCCCGTGCCGACCACAGTGTGCCCCTTAGCTTCTTCAACCTTTATTACGGCCTTTGCCTTATATTTTTTTGCGAATCCCTCAGGCAGTTTAAACTGCGCGTAAGCGCCGGAACTAGGCACGCTGACCGTGTTGGGTATTTTTTCCCAGATAAATTCATCGCTTCTTGCTAAATCAAGCAGGTTTTGTGCTGCAATCGACGCCGCCAAATAAAGCTCGCCCCTTTCGACGAACTTTGTTCCTGTCATAAACATCGATAAAACCGGCAGTATCCCGATTCCGATGATTATAGTGGCAATGGTGACTTCAATTAACGTAAACCCTCTTTTTTTGCCTCTCTTCATCACCAACCCCCAAGTTTCTCGTCTGATTTAAAGATGGGCACGTGTTCCCTCTCGTATTTTGAGAAGCTGTTCAAATACTGAATAGCTGCTCTCGCGTTTTCTGCCGCTCTTGAGTTCGGAAACCGCTCTAAAACATATTTATATGCCTTAAGCGCCTCGGCGTCGTTTTTGAGTTTAAAATAAATGTCTGCCAGGCAAAGTGCGGCCACGCTCGCTTCTTCGCTGTCGGGGTATCTTTCCATGAGGTCTTTGAAAACCTTCATGGCTTCGAGCAAATCGCCGTGTTCGACCATTTCAACGCCTTTTCGGTACTGTTCCTCAAAAAAACTCAGTTTAACGGGCAGTTCGTTTTTAGGTGCCGGCACATTGCTTAAAGTTACTGCGAAGTTTAGCCCCGTTTTTTTAAAAAGGGAATCAGGCTCAGCTGCTTTCTCGTTCTTCGCAGTTTCCTTCTCGTATCGCGCGATTTCCTTAGGCATCGAAAGCATTGTCTTTTTACCGCAACACCCGCTGAAAACGAGGGTTGCCACCGCAAATACAATTATAACAACAGATTTTGCGATTTTTGCTTTAAACACTTAAAAATCCGCCTAACAGAGATTTTTTGCAATTAATTCGGAAAGATCTCCGGCTATTTTTTTTATTTCTTCTTCGTCGGGGCCTTCGGCCATGACTCTTACCAGATCTTCTGTTCCCGAGCATCTTACTAAGATCCTGCCGCGCCCGGTCAGAATTTTGTCAGCTTCGCTTATGGCGTTGCTGATCTCTGAGCATGTTTCGAATGCTTTATTTTTAACTCTTATGTTAACTAAAACTTGCGGCAATTTTCGCATTATGCCGGCTAATTCGCCGATGCTCATTGAGGTTTCGCGCATAATTTTGATTAAATTACATGCAGTCAACAGTCCGTCGCCTGTAGTGGCGTAATCTGAAAGTATTATGTGTCCGCTTTGTTCGCCACCCACAACTGCGCCCACTTTTTGCATTTCTTCTAATACAAACCTGTCGCCTACTTTTGTTTTAAGCACTTTTATGCCGTTGTTGCGCATGGCTATATCAAGGCCTAAATTAGCCATTACAGTGGTTACAAGGGTGTTGCCGGGAAGCTGGTCGCGGTCTTTTAAATATTTGGCGGTTATTGCCAGAATAAAATCGCCGTCAACGATTTCTCCGTCAGATGAAATGGCTATAACGCGGTCTGCATCACCATCAAAGGCAAAGCCCACGTCGAAGCGTTCCTTTTTCATCATGGCTAAAAGGTTGTTAATATGGGTTGATCCGCAATTATTGTTGATGTTAATGCCGTCGGGTGTTATGCCTATAGCGTCGATATTGTAACCGAGCTCTGAGAAGAGCAGGCCGGCCCATTTTGCTGCTGCACCGTTGGCGCAGTCAAGGGCAATTTTGAATTTTTTTGAGCTGGTGTTTTCTCCGCAAACTTTTTTAAGCGAAGCGAGCCAGAATTTTACGCTGTTTTCGTCGTAGGTTATTGAGCCTATTTCTTCACCGGTTTGGGTTTCGGGTTTTGTGTTTGATATAAGGTCTTTTTCGATGGCATTTTCGATGTCATCGCTGATTTTAAATCCGTCGGGACCAAAAATTTTGATTCCGTTGTCTTGAAAGGGATTATGCGAGGCACTGATCATTATTGCGCCCATTCCCTGCAGTTCTTTTGTTATAAAAGCCAATGCCGGGGTAGGAACAACGCCTAACAGACGGGCTTCGACGCCCATAGAGGCTACGCCTGCTGCAACTGCGTGTTCAAGCATATCACCTGAACGCCTGGTATCTTTTGCGATAAAGAAAGGGCGGTTTTGTTTTTTTCTGTTAATAAGCAACTGAGTTGTTGCAAGTTGTGCAATACGACAAGCGGTGTTTGCGTCTAGAGGAAACTTGTTTGCCAAGCCTCTGACGCCGTCGGTACCGAAAAATCGACCCATGGAATAAAGCTCCCGTTTTTTGAACTGATTTTCTAAGTATATCACACAAGTAATTTAGATTCACAATAAATTCAAAGATATGGGCAGAGTTTTTATAAATTGCCTGAAATATTGCCATGTGGTATACTTCGACTTGAGTGGATAAACAGTTTTTTTGAAAGGAAAAGCAGAAAATGCCTAAGCAGACCGGTTCTACAGAAAAAGAATTAACCGAACAGGGGCAAAAGAAGATATCTGCTGTAATTGCAGAGGATGCAACCCAGGAAATGCCCGAAACTAAGCCATTTGAAGGACATTCATATATTAAAAAAACCTGGATAGACACGGAAGATGGCGTAGAACGCGTATTGTTAAATGTAGCGTTAGGACACATTAATCGGCCACCTAACTGGGATAACACAGAAGTTTACGAAATGATGCCCGAATGGGGCACATCACCTTTGCAGAGGGGCTGGGTTATAAGAATACCCACTCATTTTGAAGGTGAGGAAAAATATCTTCTGCATTACTTTTTTGTTTCGCATTACAAAGACGGAACCGAGTGCATAAGCCAGAATTACACAGAACTTATAGCGCCGCGGTTTATCCAGTTTGTAGACCATTCAGGTTTGTATACGCATGTAAAATTACATTGGAGCCTTGATAATTGGTCTTACCCGCAAAATACTGAATTAGAATTTGAAGGTATTGAATGGGGAAGCGAATATTCGGTTAGCCGTGCTCCATACAGGCAGGGCGATAGATTGTATGAACGAGGCAGAGCGGGTATTATAATGAAAGCTCCCACCCCGCGCATATTCAGAGGCATAATTTGGGGGCCGCACAAGGAAAAGGTTAATTATTGCTTTAATTTAATAACAATAGACCAAACAGGAAAATTGCTCAGCAAATGGGACAACAACGAGGGACTCAATTACAAATTGACTATCTAGTCAGGAGACAAAAATGAGACATTCAGACATTCTCACCCGTGACGGAAGCGTGCTTCTAATTTGTGACGTGCAGAAGAAGTGCATTAAGCCTATTTACAAAAAAGAAGCCATGATAAACAATATAAAGTCATTGGTATCTTTCGCGGGATTGACGGGATTGCCCGTATTGCTCACCGAGCTTTCGCCTCAAAGATTTGGTACAACAATTGATGAAGTTAAAGGATTAGTGCCAAGGCTCGAGGCAATTAAACGAACAAAATACAGTTGCTTTGGAAACGAAGAACTGACTTTGCGTCTTGAATCAATGAATACTCAGCGCCTCATAGTTTTAGGCATGGAAACTCACATTTCTATTTGCCCGACGGTGTTAGACGCCATTACAAGGGGCTACAGCGTGCATGTTGTATTGAATGCCACAAGTTCAGCCCGCAAAGTAAACTGGAAAGTTGCAATTGAAAAAATGCGCCGTGCAGGTGCTGTTATTACTACAGCCGATATTGTAATGCACGAGCTTATGGGCGGTACAGACCACCCCAAATACGAACAGTGTTTAGAGTTAACCAAAAAGATCTCTGACCTGTAAGACAAAAGAGATAAAAAATGAACAAAAACCATATTGCTGCTGACAAGCCCTCTATTTTTCTTGTTGGCGGCACCGGGGCAGGTAAAACAGAACTTGCCCTGAATCTTTCGGTGTATTATTCGAATTTATTCGGCTCTTCAAATCTTCTGGATCTTGATATCGTGAACCCGTATTTTAGGGTAAGACAGTTTGTTGACGATATAGTGCAAAAGAATATAAATGTTATTTGTCCCGAACCCAGAGTCAGATTCGGCGATGTTCCGGCGTTGCCTTCTGCTGCCTGGGGTGCGCTTGAGAGCCATGAAGAGAGTGTAATATGCGATGTGGGCGGCGGTGAGCCGGGTTTAAGACTTTTGGGGCGCTTAAAAGAAATAGCCGATAAAAGAAAATCGTCGGTTTATTTTGTGCTTAATCCGTTCAGGCCCGATTACATTGATATAAAACACATCGAAGAAGAGTTCAGGCACACTTGCGATCTATGCAAGCTTGATGTAACAGAAATAATAGCGAACCCGAACTTGTCAGATTACACAACGGTAGAAGATTTTGAACGCGGGTTAGATATTATTCGCGGTTTATCAGAAACGACTAAGGTTCCCATAGGATTCTGCTCGGCGCCCGAAAAGGCAGCGAAAGAGCTGGGAGCAGACGTCGGCGCTATTCCCGGATTCTGTGAATATAAGGGAATGAAAATGTTCATAATTGAGCGCTATTGGAGCGTTCCTTGGCATTTCGGAGTAGTATCGGCGTAATTAAAACTAATTTTATTGAAAAATATTTTGGTACGTTGTATCTTGATTAAGATGTTGGCGTGCAAATGTTTTAAAACGTGCGCCAAACCATAACTGGAGGGAAGACAATATGTCTAAATGGGTTATAAATGAAAATCTTTGCAAGGGCTGCGGCATATGTATCGAACGTTGTCCTATGAAGATCCTCGCTTTTGCTGAGCACCTCACTCCCAAGGGAGTTCACCCGTCTTCAATGACCGATGAATCAAAGTGCACCAGCTGTGCCATTTGCGCAAAAAGCTGTCCTGATGTAGCTATCCAGATCTACAAAGAAGAAAAATAAAAGGAGTTAATAATGGCTAAGGTATTGATGAAAGGCAACGAAGCGTTAGGCGAAGCCGCTATTCTCGCCGGTTGCAGATACTATTTCGGTTATCCCATTACTCCGCAGTCTGAATTGCCGGCCTACTTGGCAAAGCGTTTGCCTCAGGTAGACGGTGTTTTTGTTCAGGCCGAAAGCGAAGTTTCAGCGATAAATATGGTTTACGGTGCTGCCAGTGCAGGCGCACGTGTAATGACCTCAAGTTCCAGCCCCGGAATCAGCCTTAAGCAAGAAGGCATTTCATATATTGCCGGTGCAGAATTACCTTGCTTGATTGTAAACGTTATGCGCGGCGGCCCCGGTTTGGGCAACATTAACCCCTCGCAGTCTGACTATTGGCAGGCTACACGCGGCGGCGGACACGGTGATTACCGCACTTTGGTTATGGCACCTAACAGTGTTCAAGAAATGGCAGATTTCACTTTGGCAGCTTTTGAATACGCAGACCGCTTCAGAAATCCTGTTTTGATGCTTTCTGACGGTGTTTTGGGTCAGATGATGGAACCGGTTGTCATGCCCAGCCCCAAAGATTATGACATTGATTCTAAAAAATGGGCACTTGGCTACACCGGAAAAGATAAAACCGCAAGAAACCTCTGCACTTCAATTTTTATGGGCCAAGAAGAACTCGAAGAACATAACTGGAGCCTGTATCAAAAGTATCAGGTTATAACAGACTTCTTTAAAGCAAACAAAGAATTGGCTGTTGAAGAATATCTTTGCGACGATGCAGAAATTATTTTGGTTGGTTACGGTATTATTTCAAGAATTCTTAAGACCGTTGTTGAAAAATGCAGAAAACGCGGAATTAAAGCCGGTTTGGTTAGACCAAAAGTTCTGTGGCCTTTCCCGAGCGAAATAATTTCTAAATTGGCAGATAAAGCTTCTAAGTTCTTGGTAGTCGAAATGTCATACGGACAAATGGTTGAAGACGTTAAATTGGCCGTAGAAGGTAAAAAACCGGTTTATTTCTTTGGCAGAACCGGCGGCGCTGTTCCTTCAGACTTCGAAATACTCAACGAAGTTGACAAAATCGTCAGACCGGACTGAAAGGAGTCAGGAATAAATTATGAAACAGGTATTTGGTAAAACAAAAGTTTTAAGTGCTAACCCTACTCACTACTGCCCCGGCTGCGACCACGGTATTGTTCATCGTCTTATAGCCGAAACTCTTGAAGAACTCGAAGTTGCCGATAAAGCTATCGGTATTGCACCGGTAGGTTGTTCTGTTTTTGCTTATGATTATTTCAATATAGATTTTAACCAAGCTGCCCACGGTCGTGCTCCGGCTGTTGCTACCGGCATCAAACGCACCCGCCCCGACAGCATCGTGTTCACATACCAGGGCGACGGCGACTTAGCAGCTATCGGTACCGCTGAAATCATTCATGCTGCCAACAGAGGCGAAAATATTACTGTTGTATTTATTAACAATGGTATTTATGGTATGACAGGCGGCCAGATGGCTCCTACAACTTTGGTTGGTATGAAAACACAAACCAGCCCCTACGGGAGAGATGCGGCAACCATGGGAAGCCCGATAAGAGTAAGCGAAATTATCGCCACTCTCGAAAGCCCCGCATATGTAACACGTGTTACCGTTAATACAATCGCCAATCAAATGAAAGCTAAAAAAGCTATCAAAAACGCTTTTACTCTGCAAAAAGAGAAAAAAGGATTTAGTTTTGTTGAAGTCGTTTGCATTTGCCCGACAAACTGGGGTAAAAAACCGACCGATGCTCATAAATGGCTCGCCGAAAACATGCTTCCGGTGTTCCCTCTCGGCACATTTAAAGACATACACGGCATTGAAAAAGCCTGAAACCGAATAACAAGGAGCAAAGAATATGTCATCTACAGTTGAAAGAATTATTCTGGCAGGCTTCGGCGGTCAGGGAATCCTTTTTCTAGGTAAAGTCATAGCTGAAACAGGCATGAATTCTGAAAAGCACGTTTCATGGATCCCTTCATACGGTCCTGAAATGCGCGGCGGAACTGCTAACTGCTCAGTAATAATTTCTGAAAACGAAATTGCATCGCCCATGGTAACGGTGCCCGACGTGGTTATCGCCATGAACACACCTTCCGTAACCAAATTTAATCAAAAGATTAAAGCCGGCGGAATGTTGATGTATAATTCGTCTTTAATTGAACGCCAAGAATTTCGCGATGATATCAGATTGGTCGAAATTCCTGCAAACGAAATCGCTGAAGAACTCGGCGACCAAAAGATCGCAAGCTTGGTTATGGCCGGTGCTTATGTAAAATTCAGCAAACTCATAACCTTAGACGATGTTTTGAGAACCCTGCCTATAATGCTTAAAGGCAAAAAACAAGATATGCTTGATCTCAACATAGCAGCCATTAAGAAAGGATATGCGTATGTTGAGGAAAAAAAATACATGTTCGGCCGCTACGTCCACTCGGTGTTTAAAGGAATCTAAACAGTAACGTCCGAACTAGTGTATTTTTTAACTGAGTGACCGGCAGGGGTGCGGGATAATCCGTATCCCTGCCTTTTACACTTAAAACAAGGAGACTTCATTTGTCAGCTAACGTTCCCGAAATTCTTAAACTTGTAGTTCAGACTCTTAAAGATAAAAAAGTAGAAGATCTAACTCTGCTTGACGTAAGAAAGCTTGTTTCTTACACCGATTATTTTATTATCGGAACCGGCAACAGCTCAACGCATGTTCAGACCATGTCAGATGCGGTGGCAGATCTTGTAAAATTACCTGGCGAAAGAAATACAAAGCCCGAGGTTGACCAGGGCTCAAACTGGATACTCTACGATGGCAATTTTTTTGTTCTTAACCTTTTTCAAAAGGATTCGCGTAAGCGGTATGCATTAGAAGACCTGTGGCAAGACGCTGAACAGGTAAACATCGACTAATACCGATTAGGAGAAAAAAGTGGTACCTCATGCACGAATAATTGAATCAGAACTGTCGGGAACACTCGAAAAAGAGAACAGACACCGCATAGAGCGCGTTTTAAGATTGCGTGAGGGCGATAAGTTTGTAATAACTGACGGTAACGGCCACGAAGCTACGGCCGTGCTCAAAAGAAACGGCGAATACGAAGGCGATAAATGGGAATCTCCAAATCGCGAGCCTGCGCTTGATGTTACGCTTTTTGCGGCAGTTTCGAAAGGTGATCGTTTAGAATGGCTTATCGAAAAAGCGGTTGAAATGGGTGTCAGGCGCATTGTGCCTCTTATTTGTGAGCGGTGCGTAGTTAAGTTTGCCAGCGACAATAAAACAGAGCGGTGGCAAAAAATAGCGGCTACAGCTATGCTTCAGTGCGGCGGCTGCATTTTGCCGATAATTGAATCACCCGTTAAGGTTTCTGAATTAGAGGCAGTCTTTGGCGAGATTAGCGATGATATTTTGCCGATTTTGCTGCACGAAGAAAATTTAGAAATAAGTTTAAAGACGCTTCCCGAAACGAGTGCCAAACACAGGGGTGTTTGGCTTGCTTCCGGGCCCGAGGGCGGCTTTTCAGAAAATGAAGTTAATTCATTTATAAAAATGGGTTGGAACCCTGTTTGGCTGGGCAAACGTCTGTTTAAAACCGATACAGCACCGACAGTGGCTTTGTCTGTGATTCTTTCTCCGCATTGGTTTTAATAAAGTTTGAGTTTACACAATAATTTTGATATCATGCACAGTATGACAGAGCAAAAAGCATATAAAGTCCTCATACCTTACAGCGAATCGGCTACTCCCCGCAAATCTTTTAAAGTAGAATATGAGGTGGAAGCATTCGATAATGCTTGCGCTCTCAGAAAAGCAGAAAACCTTTTTAATTCATATTCCGAATCAAACAGTGCCTCATGGGTTAGAAACATAAACAGGGGCGGAGTTCGTGTTTGGCGGCTTGGCGAAGGTCTGCCGAAAAAACCGCAAGAAATTGACGAGCTATGCGAAAGGCTTGTTAAAACAGAAGACGAAAAAAGCATCTTAGCAATCCTCAAAACTTTGGCACAGCTCGAAGATGCGTTTACAACTTCCTTTATACTTGCACGAACAAAACATTCGAATATGAAAATAGCAGCAGAGGCAATTGAAGCCATCGAAAAAATAGGCGACCCGACAAGTCTTTTAGCGGTCAAAAACTTGTATAAAGATGGAACGCCTGTTGAGCTAAAAATACGTATAATCGCAGCTATCAGCCGAATTGCGCTGCCCGAAGACGATATTTTAGAATTTATGTCAGAAGCGCTTAGTGACGAAAGCCCGGATGTGAGAAAAGCGGCGGAAGAGGCCTTTGATATACTCGAGGGGCGTGCGCTGGCTTCAGGGTGGGTTGATTGGCTTAAAGCGCGCCAAAAACGAATGTTTAATAATAAAACAAGTGTTTAAAATTTTAAGGTAATGTGTTAAGATTTTCGAACTAATGAATTACACTGAAATAATTAATAGACAGGCAATAAATATATGAAACAAAAACCTCAAAATTCAATGAAAACCGTAGCGCTATATGTGTTTTTTCTCATATTGCTGCTAACCACATTTTCTAATTTTTCGCCGCGAAATCGCGATGAAAATATGAAATACTCGACTTTTGTCGAAACTTTGCGAAACAAGATTGACGGGCAAAAGATTACAAGCATTAAAATGGGCGAACGCGAAGTTACCGGAAACATGGAAAAAGAAGTTCCGTTCGACTCTAATAAAACTATAAGGTCGCCTTTTAAAGTTGTTATACCTAACGACCCGGGCCTTATGGAAATCATTCGTAACAGCGGTGTGGTAGTCGAAGTTGAACCGCCCGAACAGATGTCATGGTGGCTTAATCTTTTAATCAATTGGTTCCCGTTTATATTGCTGATTGGCGCATGGTTGTATATCTTGCAGAAGATGCAGGGCGGCGGTGCACGGGCAATGAGCTTTGGCAAAAGCAGAGCAAAAGTGGTTGACCCGACCGAAAAGCGCATTTTGTTTAAGGATGTGGCTGGCGTAAACGAAGCAAAAGAAGACCTTGTCGAAATCGTTGATTTTTTGCGTGAACCGCGCAAATTCACAGATTTGGGCGCAAAGATTCCCAGGGGCGTTTTGTTATTTGGGCCTCCGGGGACAGGTAAAACATTGTTAGCAAGAGCTGTTGCAGGCGAAGCAAATGTTGCATTCTTTAATATAAGCGGTTCAGAATTTGTAGAAATGTTCGTCGGGGTTGGTGCTTCACGCGTCAGAGACCTCTTTGAACAGGCGCGAAAAAATTATCCGTGCATCATATTTATGGACGAAATCGACGCAGTGGGCAGACACCGCGGTGCAGGCCTTGGCGGCGGACACGACGAAAGAGAGCAAACCTTGAATCAACTGCTTGTTGAAATGGATGGGTTTGACAACACAAAGGGTATTATTCTTATCGCGGCTACAAACAGACCCGACGTGCTAGACCCCGCATTGCTCAGACCAGGCAGATTCGACCGCAGAGTTGTAGTAGATCAGCCTGACATCAAGGGCCGTGAAGAAATATTGCAGATTCACGTAAGAGAAAAACCAATCGGCGACGACGTTGATTTGGCAGTTATAGCACGCAGAACTCCCGGTTTTGTCGGTGCAGACATTGCAAACTTAACTAACGAAGCGGCTATTTTGGCTGCAAGAAGCGGCAGAAAAGTAATTACAATGGCCGACTTCGAAAGCTCGATAGATAAAGTAATTGCCGGTTCTGAAAGAAAAAGCAGAATTATTTCTGAAAAAGAAAAAACTAATACGGCTTACCACGAAATGGGTCACGCCATTGTTGCGTCTAAGCTTCCCGACACAGATCCGGTTCATAAAATTACGATTATTCCGAGAGGAATGGCTCTTGGCTTAACCATGCAGCTGCCTTTAGAAGACAGACTTTCGGTTTCTAAATCGCATCTTAAACACCAGATCAGCATTTTGTTGGCAGGTCGTGTGGCAGAAAGCATAATATTCGGAGAAATAACTTCGGGCGCTTCAAATGATATCGAAAGAGCAACTAAGATTGCACGCAAAATGGTTTGTGAACTTGGTATGAGCGACAATATCGGGCCTTTGCACCTTGCCGAAACCGGACAACAGATTTTCTTAGGCCGCGATTTCAGTGCAAGAAACGATATCTCAGAAGACACGGCAAGAAGAATCGACGCAGAAATTAAGTCATTTATCGACTGGGGTTATCAGAAGGCTACCGAAATTCTAACCGAACATAAAGATATGCTTGTTAAGTGCTCAAAAGAGTTGTTAGAACGCGAAACCATATCGGGTGAAGAGTTTGCCATACTTTTAAAGGGCGAAGACTTGCCTCCTATGCCCCCGAAGGTTAAGGTTGGCAAAAACGAGCCTAAAAACGAAGAACCTAAAGACGGCTTAGCGGCTGAAATGGAGGCTCTTGAACAAGAGTTCGACAAACCGATTATCACAGAAGGCTAATTAGAATTGCTTAAGTTTTTATTCATAATGGGCACACGCCCCGAAATAATAAAAATGGCTCCTGTAGTTATTCAGGCGCGCAAACAAGGCAATATAAGGGCCGAGATACTGCATACCGGGCAGCATAGGACGTTAGCCGAAGAAATGTTTAAGCATTTTGAGCTGACTCCCGACTACGATTTAGCGGTAATGCAAGAAAATCAAAGCCTTTTTGAGCTTACAGCGCGAATAACCAAGGGTATCGGCGAGATTTTAAGTAAAAACAGCTATGATATGATTTTTGTGCAGGGCGACACTACGAGTGCGTTTTTAGGTGCATTGTGCGGGTTTTATCAGAAAATACCTGTAGCGCACATAGAAGCGGGGTTACGAACGCAAAACAAATACAGCCCTTTTCCTGAAGAAATAAACAGAAGACTGGTTACGCCAATAGCCTCGCTGCATTTTGCACCTACGAAACGTGCGGCTGATATGCTCTTAGCCGAGGGAGTCGAAGAAAAGTATGTTAAGGTAACAGGCAACACTGTTATAGACGCACTTTTGCAAAGTGTAGAAAAAGAATACGAGCTGCTGCCTGGGGTTGAGCGAATACTCGATATGCCGGGCAGACTGATTTTAGTTACCACTCACAGGCGTGAAAACTTTGGCGAGCCCCACAGGCAGATTTTTCAGGCGTTATTAGATATATCTAAAAAATACGAAGATGTTAAAATATTGCTGCCGCTGCATTTGAACCCGAATGTGAGAAACGAAGCTAAGCTTATTCTCGACAATAAACCGCGTATATTGCTGACAGAACCGTTAAGTTACCGCAATTTTATTATGGCGATGAAACACAGCACAATAATTATGTCAGATTCGGGCGGTGTGCAAGAAGAAGCTCCTTCGCTGCATAAACCGGTTTTGGTTTTGAGAGATTCAACCGAGCGCCCAGAGGGTGTCGAAACGGGTGCGCTTAAAATTGTTGGCACTAATCGGCAGACTATTGTAGAAGAAACTTGCAGGCTCTTAGACGATGCCGAGGCTTATAAAAAAATGGCTGATGCCCCGAATCCTTATGGTGATGGTAGGTCGTCAGAGCGCATTATTGAAGAAGCTTACAAATACTTAGAAAACCTGAATTAACGGGATTAGCGCGTTTTAGCGCATCACGAAGGTTTGCTTGAACTCTGTATGTATTTTTAGGTCTTCAGCCGAATCGTTGCCTAAGACAGTTTCAAAAGATGTGTAGGCTGATTCAATTTCGTTAATTTTAACGGTTTTGTTTTCGATCTCGAATTTAATACGCCAGCTTTTAAAGCGCAGTAAATACCCGGTTTCGGTTGTGCAAAACTTGTTTCTGGTTTTGTCGAACGGGTTATGTTTTAATTGGGCATCTATTACTCCATAAAGGTCTACGCTGCGTTTAAAGAGGTAGTCGGCCTTTGATTTGGCGGCATTTGAATAAACAACTTCGAATATTTGTTTGTCGACGTTTTCGAGCCAACCGCGGCGTGCGTTGGGAAAGCTGTCGTATTCGGGTATATAGGGCTTAATGTCTAATATGGGCGTGTCGTTGAGCAAGTCAGAGTTTTTGATGTAGACTTTATTATTTTCGATGCGGTCTAGTTTTACGCAACTTAATCCGATTTGGTTTGGGCGGTAAGGTGAGCGGGTTGCGAAAACGCCTTTTTTGCCGTTTTCGTCGTTGTGTGGCGGGTTTGTAAGGGGTTTCCAGTTTGTGTTTCGGTGAAATAAATATATGAGCCAAATATAGTCAAACCCGCTTAAGTCTTTTAGGCCCTGTTCGTAGTTATGCCCTTTAATCAGCTCTATAACACCTTCTGAATTGCTTAAAACGCCCTGTGCCGGCTGCTGGGTGTGAAAAGACCTGTTACATTTCAAATAGCCGATCGGCTCAAACTCAAACATTAAAATTTCTCGCGTTTAAGCCTGCTTAAAAATCTGTCCCAGGCGTCAAACCAGTCTTCGGGCAGCATCAGGTGCTCTGAATTTGCGTATTCAAAGTATTCTAAATTGTTGGGTTTGGCTTTGTAAATAGAGCGCAGTTTGTCGTAGAAGTTGCGTGTGCCTAAGGCGTTGACTATATGGTCTTTTGTGGCATTTACCATGAAAAGCGATGCGGGAAAAACTTCGTCGAGGTGGTCTGCCGGACCGCTCATTTCGGGAATACTGGGGGGTAAGGTGCTGTATCTTCCGGCTCTAAAGTCGGGGTTTCCCAAAAATGGCGCGAATAAATCGGGCTTGTGCTCTGCTCTAAGGAGGGCAAACGTTGTGTATGCGCCCATCGATATGCCCGTAACGCATACTTTTTTACCCACGTCTTTAAAATGCTTTACCAGAACAGATACTTCTTGGGCTTGCTGAAACACACACGAAAGCATCATTTGCTGTTGTTCGCGGCGGTCAAGTTTTCTTAAAACTTCGAGCCAGCCGTCTTCGCGCGACCCGTGATGAGGCGCATCAACGGCTACTGCAAAGAAGCCTTCTGAGTTGAGTCTTGTTATTTCTATGACATGCACTTCTTTGGAAACCGCCAAGCCGTGCAAGACAATTACGACCGAATCAGAGCGGGTATCGCCTGCTTGAACTGCCTGTAATATTGTGTTTTCGTCTAAAAAGTATGTTTCGTTATGCATTTTAAAGTTTTACCGTTATTTGCTATAGATTTGGTACATTATATCCTATTCGAGCAATTTGTGCTACAATGCGATTGATCTAAATTTTTGAAAAATAAAAAAGTAAAGTATGAAAGAAAACAACAAAACAAAAACTCATCAAACTAAGGCCGACAACCCGAGAGTATTGGGTATAGCGGTTCAAAAGCCCGAACAAACAGACAGCGAAACAGAATATTCTTTGGCAGAGCTGAAAGAATTATGCAAAACCCTTGGGGCTGAAATGGTAGGCAGCATTGTGCAGAAGCGCGAATCTGCTTCCCGGCAAACATATTTCGGAACGGGCAAAATGGAAGAGGTAAAAATCGCGTCGAAGAAAGAAAACGTTGAGTTTATTGTTTCAGACGATGAGTTGACGGCGCTTCAGATAAAGAACATAGAAATAGCGACTGGGCTTAAAGTAAAAGACCGCACTTCGATTATTTTAGATATTTTTGCGGCGCACGCTTCGACAAAAGAAGGCAAACTGCAAGTAGAACTTGCCATGCATCAATACCAAATGCCGAGATTGATGCGCATGTGGACACACCTTGAGCGGCAGCGCGGTGGAATCGGGCTTAAAGGTCCGGGTGAAACGCAGCTTGAGACTGACAAGCGTATTTTAACCACAAAAATTAAGAAACTGAATGAAGAACTTGATAAAATAGCTAAATCGAGGCAGCAGCAAGGCAAAAAACGAATAGACCGGTTTGCACCGCTATTTTCTTTGGTGGGTTACACCAATGCAGGCAAATCGACTCTTTTGAACGCATTGTCGGGCGGCAGTAAAGTCAAAATGTTTGATGGGCTTTTTACTACGTTAGATCCAACGGCACGGCGAATAGAGCTTTCTGAAGGCTATTGGTGCATTGTTTCTGATACGGTCGGGTTTATCAGAAAATTGCCTCACAGCTTAGTAAAGGCTTTCCACGCTACTCTTGAGAGTATTGTGCAGTCCGAAGTCTTGATTATAGTTTGTGATGTGTCAGACCCTTCGTTTAAAGAACAGCTAAAAGCTGTAGATAAAGTTCTGACACAGATTAAGGCGAATCACCACGAAAAAATTTATGTTTTCAATAAAATTGATAAAGGTGCCGCAGTCTCTGAAGAATTGCTGGAAGCCTCATACCCCGGCTGTGTGTTTATTTCTGCCATCGAAAAGACAAATATTGATGCGTTGCTGGGCAAAATTGCCGATATTATGAGGCGAAACAGAGTTTTTATAAACATTAAGCTGCCCTCAAACTCGCCTTTAATAGGTGAAATAATGTCGTTAGGCAAAGACGTAAAGCAAAGCTGGGAACAAGGATTTGTAGAGATTGCTGCAGAGCTGCCTAAAAATTACGTAGGTATGCTTAAAACGACCGGCGCACAATTTCAAGAATTACCTTAAGTGCTCTTGACTTAATATATCAATGATATAGAATAGCAGTATGGAAGAAAAACAAAACGAACAATCAAAATTAGAAAAGTGGCTATACAATGCGGTAGATGCCATGTTCTGGGCAATAGACGAAACTGCCCGATGGTGGGAAATCGGAAGAATACTGATTAAAATCAAAAATCTTAGGCGCAGTCAATATGCGCTTGTTAAGAAGCTTTCTGCTACAAATTGTTCGCCCGAAGAATCAGAAAACCTGCAGGCGGATATTAAAAATTTGAATGAACTGCTCAACTCTCTTTATGCAAAAGAAGAGTTTTTGCGAAGCAAATGTTTTTCGTATTTACCTCTAATCGTGTTTGCGTTTTTTGCAGTAATTTTTATGTATGGAATTTTAAACATACACCCGGCAAATAATTTCTTGCCTCACAAAGAGGCAGATGCAGCTAAATTTGGCGGCCAAATCAGTCGTGTAAGAGACTTGCCTTTTATGGGCCACTCGGTAATTACATCGGCAAAATGGTTTAACAACAACCTTTATGTTGGTGGTGACGGTGGCTTGACAGTAATCGACACTACAACGGCAATTGCAACCCGCACAACTGAACTGCCGAATGACTTTTTTGTAAGAGACCTCGAAATAGAGTCTGACAAAATGTTCATAGCAGGTTTTTCGGGCATTTATGTCTTAGAAAACACCATTCTGCGCAATTTTTACCCAAATGGTGAATTGCCCGAAAAGTTAATCAACTCTATAGCAGTGGGTGTAGGAAACAATCTTTTGATCGGGACTGTCGGGCGCGGCCTTTTAAGGGGCACTGCCTCAAAAGTGGTTTACTCGCATGGTACCCAAAAACACTCTGTAAAAGACTTCGGCAGGCAGGGCAACGAGCTTTGGCTGATGTGTGAGGACGAAATTCTGACCGGAAGAGGCGACAGCTTTAAACCTCTGAATCTGCAAATTTTGGCCGGCCGAAAACTGTTGTGCATGGAAACAACAGAAAAAGTTGTTTACGTTGGAACAGAGCAGGGCGTTGTAGCAGGTTACAGAAATGCCCGAAATCAGGTTTGGACAATCCTTTCAGCCGGTAAACCCGGTCACATTAATGATATAGTTGTTTCGGGCGATATTCTTTTTGTGGGCTCAGACGAGGGAGTTTTTAGATTTTCTAAGGGAAGAATGGATCGCTTGTCTGCAGTGCCGTGCAATGTCTTAGCGGTATGCGATAATTTCTTGGCCGCGGTAAATAAAAATTCGATCATGCTCTTTGAGTTTAGCCCGGCTCCGGGTGAACAACCTTCTTATATGGCTCCGGTGCCCGAAATTGGTACCTATACGCCAATTTTGCCCATTATGCCGCAGTTGCCTCAAACACGGCTACAATACGGCAGACTGCCCGATTTCGGGCTGTTAGAAAGCGACGACAAAACACCGTTGGTTCAGTCTTCATTGGCAAGTGATACGCCTGATATTGAAAACGAAAAACAAGAAATTAAGCCTTTTGTAAAGCTTCCGGCAGAGTTGCAAAAGCCGCTGTTTACAAATATTATTGAAACAGAAAAACATTATCTGTTGGCAACCGAAAACAGGGGTGTTTGGGCTTATTCAGATAATAAATGGATCTCTGTATCCGGAGTTGAAAAACCCGGAATCTCTGCTTTGGCAAAGAATAAGAGTAAAGAATACGCTTATGGCGACGGGGCAGGCATATTTGAAATCAATGAGCTTACGGCCCATAAAATTATAGATGAAAACGAAACCAAAAACATTGTCAGTTTGCATGCAGAAGCCGACGGGACATTGCTTTTGCTTTTTAACAACGGCTTAATTAAAAAATATATTAATGGCAGATTGAGTGATTTTTCTAACATACCCAAAGAATTGGCAGATCAATACAGTTACCTTTGTAAAATTGCCGACAAATATTTGGTTGTAACAGATATGGGTATACTTACTTACTCTCAGGGCAAGGCTTGGAATCTTATGTATTTTAAGGGCAGCACCGAGAATGCAAAAGTAGCTTCAAGTGTTCAGGGAAATAACTCAAATTTGTATACGGCATTGAGCGACGGAAGAATATTCGAATATAAAAACGAAAAGCTCGAGTTTTTGGGGGTCATAACAGACCAGCCGGTTGCAATGAACTTTTCGGCTCTTCTGTGGGTGGCGGCAAAAGAAGGGTTATTCTTTCTTGAAAACAACGGTTTTGTGCAAACGCCCTTGCGCACCGACGACAAGATAATTGGGGCTTTCCCCACAAAAAATAACACTTCTATTCTTGTGTTTACAGGTTCCGGTGTAAAAATTCTTTCTGATAGGTAAATATTACGGTTTACATGAAAGGATGCCGATAAGTAAATACAGATACTTTATTGGAAAAGATTATGTCAAAAGAATACCTACCGGTTTTTGCTGAGGAAATTTTTATCGTCAACCTATACGGAACAGACGAAGAACTTGATGAGTTCAATTTACTCATAGAGGCGCCTCAGGTCGAAAAGAACCTAATGTCTATGGCCCTGTTGATTGAAGAAATCAAACGCAGAAATTTGCTCAAAATAACGTGGCAATGCTGTTGGCGATGCAGATATTATATGAACTGCAAAATAAATTGGTATAGAGGCGAACGAAACATTCAGGCTCGTAACTGTTGCACTTATTGCCAAAATTTTTGGGAGTGCCATAAAAAATTTACAGAAGAAAACCGAGATTTCGACCCGGAAGAAGGCTTAGCACTGTGCAGAAAAAGAAACAATACTTTAGACCTTTAAAATACATAAAACCTTTATTACCTGCATTTTTCATATTATTGATAGCCTCGGCTGCGCAATGTGCCGGACTCTCGTATCAAGGGCCCACCGGGTTTATTATGACGCCTTCTCATTTGACTGTTCCCGAAAAACAGGTTGATATGGCGATTCACACAAGAATGTATAATGTTTCGAAAGATTCAAAAGATGGAATGCTGACTTCAATGGCACTCACTTTTTCACCTTTTAGAAATGCCGAATTCGGTGTACAGAAAACAATTGATTCAGAAGCAAACGCTCACGACCCCGACCCAACGTTAAATTTTAAAATACTTTTGCCTCCTATCGGTGAAGGCGAATTTTCGCAGATTGCTTTTGGCGGAGTTTTTGATACAAATCCCAACAACTACCACACTCTTTACTTGTCGGTAGGCGGACTTGGTATTGGCTGGAACTTCGGCGGAAACCCGGGCGGTATGGCTAATTATGGTAAATTTGATAAGGGCTCTGACAAACCTGAATCTATAATGCTGCTGATAGGCGCTGAGCTTCCCGAAAGAGTTGCAGGTGAAAGAGGCTATAAGAGCCGATACTATATCGATTACAATGGCGACGTTTTTTCGTTGGGTTGGCGTTACAGCTCACATAGGGGCTTTTGGGTTGAAGCCGCAGTTCAGAGCAAAACCTCATACGATGATTTCTACGACTATAAGCCATTAGTAATAGGGTTAGGCGCAAACTTCTAACAGTCAGATGTAGGATAAACGCCAGGCAATTATATAAAGAACTATAGCACCTGCAGTTTCAACACGTTTTCCAAAGTGGCAAGACAATTTTTTGCCCAATTTAAGGCCGGTGTAAGTCATTAACGAAGCCATAATTCCAATAATGACAGAAATTAAAAATGGCTCCATCTTTGCAATGCCCATACCAAAGCCGACTCCAAGGGCGTCAATGCTTGTCGCAACAGATAAACCTAACAATGCCAACCCTTTAGTTTGGTCTTTACGACATACTTCGTCGTTCTCACATTCGTTTTTTAAGCTTTCGATAAGCATGTTGGTTGCAATGATTGCCATTAAACCGCACGCCAGCCAATGATCGTAGTTCTTTATTATTTCGTAAATTGATTTACCTACAAACCAACCTATGATTGGCATAAAAAACTGAAATAATCCGAAACTGACCCAAACTCTTATACGACCTCGCTTGTCGGGGTTACAGGTGCCTAAGGCCATTCCGACTGCAAATGCGTCGCATCCTAAGGCAAAACCCGCTCCTATTCCGAATATTATTTTTTCCAACATAAAATCACCCTTTTTAAGGGCAAATTCTAACATAAACCTGCCAAAAACAACACATAAAAATGTCGTAGTTTAACTGGATAAGTTTGTACATTTGTGATATTATCATTTCCGTTGAAACACTTTCACTAAAACAGATAAAGCCGAGGGAGAAAATGGTTAAAAATCCTCTACTGCAAAAATGGGAAGACAAGCTTCAGACTATTTTTGACAGAATAGACCATCGACTCGAAGAAAAATACGGTGATATGTTTCCTTTGTCGCCTAATCGACCTGCATGCGGAAAAGGTGTAACTCCTGATGCTGACGGTTTATTCGACTTAGGGGTGTCATTCAGTGTCGGTTTGATTTCGAAGCTCGGGCCCGGTTATGTGTTTAGAGTTAAGTTAGCTACGCCGGCTAAAGTCCCCGAACATTTTATCGAAAAAGTCGAAGATGAAGTGGTTGAAATGCTTACCGCCGAGCTGCCGAAAGAGTTTCCGGGCAAAGACTTAAAAGTTTCGAGAGATGGTAAGGTTTATAAAATACATGGTGACCTTGACCTTAACTAATAGCCCTGAACAAGGGAAGGAATAATTGAATTGGGGCGGGACCGAAAAAGTCTCGCTCCTTTTTTCAAAAAGGCGAAAGTTTTGAAGTTGAGCGTCTTGCAAATGAACGGCCCACAAACGAATGGAGAAAAAAATGGGAAACAGCATTAATAGAGATAACAACTTTTCGTCTTGGGTATTCGTAACTCTAGGCACAATATTAAGTGCTATCGGTTATGTTATTTTCATACTTCCTTTACATCTTTTTGAGGGCGGTGTAACCGGCCTAGGCATAATTGTTGCAAAATTTTTGGGTAAAATATTCGCTGACGGCAAAATGCTGCCTATAACAGGTAGTGTTTCGTGGGCTTTAACAATTTTAATTTTTGCTATAGCGGTAAAAATCTTAGGGCGCTCATTTGGGGCTAAATCTGTATATGCGACAACGCTTTTATATTTTTTGATGGACGGGCTGCTTTGGTTTTTGCAGACAAACGGATATGATGCCAAGATATTCGAGCTTTTCTCGAACGATTTATTGGTTGCGGCAATATATGGCGCGCTATCTATCGGAATCGGCATGGCGATTGTCTTTAACGAGGGCGCGGCAACGGGCGGCGGTGATGCGTTTTGTCAGATAATAAAAAAGAAGTTTCATATTCAAATCGGTAAAACCATGCTGGTTACCGACTCTGTGGTTTTAACCATCGGCTTTTTTACTTTTGACGACCATATGGCCGGCTTTAAAACTATGATGTATTCGTTTATATACATATTTATCTGCACCCAAGTGCTTGACACCGTTTTGAACGGCTTCAAAGCGAATCAGCTTGTAGTAATAAACACAGGCAAGCCCGATGAGCTAAAAGAAGCTATTCTAGAGTATATTCCCACCGGAGTCACCGAATACAAGGCAGTTGGTGGTTTTAGCTACAAAGAACGAACAATTCTTGAGACCGTTATTTCGAAAAAGCGCGCTCCCGAGCTTAAGCGCATAATAAGTGAGTTTGACCCCGATGCGTTTGTAATAATTCAAAACACTGCACAAGTTTACGGGCCGGGCTTTGACGAGCTTCCTAAGGCAGCTTCAAAAAAGCAGTCTTAGGTATTTTCAGAGCCTAAAACGTCGAAAACAGGCACCTTAACTTGTTTTTGCATTTCTGTGAGCAGTTCTTGAGCGTTTAAAACGAAACCTTTCGGCGAAAACGGGTTTATTGTAACGGCAATAAGATTTAAACTCTTTAATGTTTTAAGAGAAGCGTTTCTTCTTTTTAATTCAGTATATTGAGCAGGGGAAATTAAAAATCTTGTTCCATCTAATGCGCCAATTGTCAGGGTATCGAGTTTTTTTACTTTATTTAAGAACCTATTCATAAACAGATTTGAGACAACGCCTGAAAAAAGTGCGAGGCTTTTTTTATTCGTTTTGTTATTAAGAACATGAGATGCTAACAGATCGGCAGAAAGCTCGTCGAGAGCGTTAAACGAATCTGTTATTTTGCAGTTTTCATCGTATATAAAACAATCGTTTGCTTCATTTCTCTCTGTTTCGCTTTTTATGCTGATTTGCGGACAATCTAAGACAGGCAGATTTAACAGCTCGACAAAGTGTGTCGTTTCAAATACAATTCTAGAGATGTCGTGTGAAAAAGATGCGCCGGCAGCCAGAATACATGCATCAGACAAAGCAATTGCAGCAGTTGATTTTCTTTGTGCTGCTCCGTCTATAAAGATTTTTTCGGCCTTGTATTCGTAAAAAAGCTTTATTACTTTTGCCATTCCTTTGGTGGCAGAGGGGCCTGCTAAACGGGCGTAACCATCACTTAAAGCTCTTAAAAGAATAACTTCGCCTAATGGTGTGTAAAGGCCGGTAAAACATAATAACTCACGCGTAAAATCACATTTTGATAATAGTCCCGCTGCCGTTGCCACAAGGGTTCCGGCAGAAACATAAACTGATGGTTTCGGGGTTTGAGTTACTAAGTCGGTATCTTCGCCGTCATAGCCAATTGAAGTTACAGCTTTGGTATAGGTATGATTTTTAGAGAGCAGGCTTTGCAAAACTGTAGTTTTGCCGCTGTTTTTTTCAAGTCCTATTATTGAAAAGCATTTTAAAGCCGGGTTGTTATAAACTAAATCGCATAAAGTCATTTTTTCAATTTAAGAAGTAATACAGATAATGTGCAAAGACACCGGCAAAGAAACCGCCGATTGCGTGTGATACAATTGCCTTAGATGTTAGTTCGCGGTATCCAAGAGCATCAAGCATGGCTGTGTGTGTGCTTAAAAAACCGCTCCAGCACATACCGATTGCTGTAAATACTGCAATTTCATTGCCGGTAAGAATGCCCTGTGCTTCAAATTTGCCAACAAGACCAAGAGCAGCGCCAACAGCGCCAAGACTTGTCATTGGGAAAGCAATCAGTTCGGCATGGGTAAACCCGAATAATGGTTCAAAAAGCCATGTCAGTTTTTTTCCTATCCAGGGGAAAAAGGCAACGCCTTCATAAGCTAAACCCTGATAGCCAATTGCCGGATCTTTAGGGCCAAAGGTTAGTATCATAACTGCTGTGGTAATGATTAATACTCCGGGTATAATTGCCAAACCGAGATCTACGCCTTGTTTACCGCCGTCGAGCATAGAATTTAAAAATCTTGTGAAAATGCTCCCTTTAGATTTTTCTAGCTTTGGAGGCAAACCCGACTCGTCAAAAACTACCTTTTGTTGGTTGTCTTTTAGATTTGTGTCTTCTTCAATTAACAGACCTTTAATTTTGCCCTGCATTAATCTTGTCGAAATTACGGCCCCCAATACAGAGCCGCATAACCCTATAAACGATGCTTTTGCGTAGCCTTTTCCGGCCATAAATGAAATAACGACTAATCCCATACCAAAAGCGGTGCCAAAGTTTGTTAAAGAGATAAGCTGGTATTTTTTGAAGTATCTGCTGAAGTTTTTATCGTAAGCTAAGCTGATAATAGCAGGGTTGTCAGAAAAAAAGGTCATTAACCCGCCTAATGCAGCGACTCCGGGCAGATTGAACAATGGTTTCATCAAGGGTCTGAGCAAGATTTCAAAAATTCTTATTACACCAAATTCAATGAGAATCTTGCCTAAGGCACCGGCTAGAACAGTTATTCCCATGATGTAAAACACTGTGTTCATAAGTAAATCATGGGCGGTAGTCATAATAGTATTCAACATATGTGATACGCCCATAACATTGGCTATTCCGCCAAATATGGCAGCTGCGGCAATAATGAACAAAACACCTTCAACTTCTTTGGGCAAGCCTTTTTTTTCTTTTTTTGCGACTTTATTCATATTTATTCTCGTTAAAGGGAATTTATAATCAGCTGTAAAATTCAGCCAGTGCCAAAAGCATGCCGTGATTGTCTTTTACACCGCAAAGTTCACGGATAGAGTGCATCGCTAACATTGGAACGCCAACGTCGACAGATGGAATGCTGACGTGTCCGGCTGAAATGGGACCTATGGTTGAGCCTCCCTTGGTGCTTGAGTGGTTAACAAAACATTGGTATTTAACACCGGCTTTTTCGCATAGTTGTTTAAACACTGCGCTTGTTACAGAGTCTGATGTGTAAGATCTGTGTCCGCTTTGTTTGATTGTGGGTCCGCCGTTTACAACAGGGCGTGTTGTCGGGTCTTCTTTTTCTTTTATGTTCGGGTGCACTGCATGAGCGCCGTCGACCGAAATTATGAAAGAATTTGCGAGGGCTTTAAAGTAGTCGTTTCTTGAGTAGTTCAAGCTCAAATTTATTCTTTCCAGAAGGTCTGAAAGAATTGTAGATCCTGCTCCTTGTCGGCTGGCACTGCCTACTTCTTCGTTGTCGAAACAAGCTGCAACACAGGTTGCATTTTTTGAATCCGAGTTGCATAGGGCGGTAACAGTCGAAAGAACGGCTTGAAGATTGTCTATGCGGCTTGATGAAATGTATTCAAAGTTTGGGCCGATGAGTGAGCCTTTTTCGAATTCATACATAAATAAGTCAAAATCCAGAATGTCTTCAGGTGATACTTCTAAGGCAGCGGCTAGAACGTTTTGAAGGTATCCGTTAGCTTCAAATTTGTTGCTGACTTGGCCTAAGAACGGCAAAGTGTCAGTTTGTTTATCGTAAATATAACCGTCATTGATTTTTGTGTTGAGGTGAATTGCCATATTAGGAATAATTGCAACCGGCCTGTTGATGTTAATAAGCATATCAAGCGGTTTAAAAACGTCTGCACTTCGGCTGGTAACACGTCCGGCAATGCCTAGTGGTCTATCAAGCCAGGTTCCTAAAATGGGACCACCGTATGCTTCGGTGTTTAAGCGCAAATAACAGTCTTTGCTCACCCATTCGGGGTTTGGTTTTAACCTGAAACAGGGTGAGTCAGTATGTGATGCGGCAATTCTGAAGCCGGTTTGGGGTAATGGACCGCTGCCAACAACAAAAGCCATTATGGCAGAATCGTTTCGAGTGAAGTAATAACGACCGTTAGGCTCTAACGACCAATCTGCTCCTTCATCGAGTTCAATGAATTTTTTTGTGGCCAATATCTTTTTTACGTTATTTACCGCATGGTAAGAAGTGGGGCTGTCGTAGCAAAAATTTATAAGTTCTTTGGCAAATTTTGTCGCACTGATCATCTGTCTTCAACCTCATCTATTAATTACATTCCAAGCCTTAGTTTACTCTACTTTTAGCACTTTGCAAGCAAAAAAGATAGCACTTAATTCAAAGTTAAATAATGTCGATAAACTCTTTAGAAATACAAATATAAACAAACAAATAACATTAAAGAGCAACAATAAGGACAAACAAACAGTAATGAGCAGTAATCTACTAATTCAAAACAATGCTTTGAAAACATTATCTGATAGCTCTCAAACGCTCTTAGATAAAGTAAGTAGCCTAGATAGACCGACATTGAATGACTATATAGACGAAGGCAAAAAGAAAAAAAGCTCTGTAACAGATGCTTTTACAATGAACACAAGTTCTACTTCTGAGTCTAATTACAGTCAGCTAAGTGCATTAGAGAAATACCGCTATATTTTGTCGCAATCACAAAAAATCGACGTAAATGACGCTATAAATCAGCCCGAAAAAACTTTAAAAGAAGCTGAAAAAATTATTGACCGAACTTTGAAACAAGGGTTGTCAGATGCTGATAAAGCAAATTTGCAAAAAGCTTTGCAGGCTAAACAAATTGCTCAGCAAAGACTTGACATGATCGGATAACAAAAAATTGTCATATTTTCATTTTTAGGTTATCATGCATTAACCAAATTTCATCAAGGATAACTATACAAAAATGAAAAAAGCTGTAGTAATCGGAACAGGTATGAACCTTCCGAAAAACAAAGTCACAAACCAAGACTTAGAGAAAATTGTCGATACGACAGATGAGTGGATAGTAACAAGAACCGGTATCAAAACAAGATACATGGCAGAAGAGGGACTGACGCTTACAGATTTGTCTGTTCCGGCTTGTGAGCAAGCACTTAAAAATGCGAATTTAAAACCCGAAGACATTGATTTAATAATCTATTCTACTTACACACCCGACTATCAGATTCCATCAAACGCTTGCATTCTGCAAGACAAACTTGGCTGCACAAGAGCCGCTGCTTTTGATGTCGAAGCTGCTTGTTCCGGCTATGTTTACGGCTCAACAATTGCTTCTCAATTTATCGCTACCGGTATGTACAAATATGTTCTTGTAGTCGGCGGCGACTTTACATCAAGATTTTTGGATTTCGAAGACAGAAACTCTTGTGTTTTGTTCGGCGACGGCGTAGGAGCAACTATATTTGGTGCTTCCGAAGACGAAGAGTGCGGTGTTTACGATAACCTTCTCGGTGCAATTGGAAGCGGAGCAGAATACATAATTGTTCCTATTGGCGGATCTACAACAAGACCCACAGAAGAAAATCTTAAAAAACGCGACCATTACGTAAAAATCAATGGCAAAGAAGTTTTTAAATTCTCGACAAGAATTGTCGGTGAAATTATTGATGAAGTTTTATCAAGAAACAACATGACTCTTGATGACATTGCATTGATTATTCCTCATCAGGCAAATATCAGAATTATTGAATCTGCCGCAAAGCATTATAATTGCCCATTAGATAAATTCTATGTAAATATAGATAAATACGGCAATACCGTTGCTGCAACCATTCCGATGGCGTTGCACGAAGCTTTGTGCGAAGGCAAAATCAAAAAAGGCGACAACATTTTGCTGGTCGGTTTCGGTGCCGGTCTGACTTATGGTTTAACCCTTTTAAAATGGGGCAGCTACACCAAACCTTTATATTAAGCGATTACAAAAACACCGAAGCGCATTAAAGCACTTCGGTGTTTTTTTTACCTGTTCCAGATATACTTTGTATATCTTCCTCCGCCGAGCTTGATGATTTCTTTTTTCTCAAGCATATCTGTTAATGCTCTTTGAACTGTAATATGGCTGATATCAGGACATTTTTCCATGATCTCTGATTTTGTAATTTCACCATATGTTCCTTTTATCAATTCACGGATTCTGCCCGGTTTCGATAACCCGCTGTTAACAAGAATATCTGCTCTGCTAAAGAAATCTCTATATGAGGCTACAATTATGCCAAGCATGTATTTTACAAACGGAATATAGTCGTTTTCATTTTCTTTCCATTTTTGCGAACTTGTCAGAAGACATTCATAATATGATTCCTTTGTCTTTTCAATCATCTTCTCAATACTGATATATTTACCGACGACATAACCGGATTTATAGAGAAGAAGTAAAGTAAGCAGTCTGCTCATTCTTCCATTGCCATCTGTAAAAGGATGGATACATAGAAAATCAATGATAAACATCGGAATCAGAAGAAGCGGATTAATCACACCTTCTCCCATTGACCTTTCAAATGCCTCACATAAGTTTTGAATTGATTCAGGTGTTTCCCAGGCCGGAACCGGTTTGAATCTCACAAATTTATTCCCCTCAGAATCTTCTTCCTCAATAGCATTATCTGCGCTTTTATATTTACCGCCGATATCATATCCTTCGAATTTATAAAGATCCCTATGAAGTTGCAATATAGTATTCGGTTTTAGCGGAATATGGTCGTGGCTTTCATGTATGGAATTAAGCACATCTCTGTATCCTGCAATTTCGCTTTCGTCTCTGTTCTTTGGGGTTGTTTTTTCTTTTACAAGTTGTTTTAATCGTGCGGCAGATGTATAAATACCCTCTATTCTGTTGGAAGCTTCTGTGCTCTGCACCTTTGCAGTTTCGACGAGCCTTGTTAGCACAGCCGGTTTTGATTCAACGTAAAGATTTTGCCTTCCCCTGTATTCGTGAATCTTTGTAAGCAATGCGATTATCTCAGGGGTAAGAAGCTTTTTCCATTTTTTCTCAAATGCGTAATCACGCATCTCAATTACCTCATTATGATTTTTAATTACATCATTTTTAATAAAATGATGTAATTGATTGTATGGTTTAATTGCATCATTGTCAATTTCAATTACATCATTTTTAATGAAATGATGTAATTGAAATTTGAGTCAGGTGTTTTTTATCTTTGATTTTCGAGGAATTTTAAAAATCCTTCGCAGCCTTCGACGACATCTTCGTAAGTTTCGTCGAAGTTTCCGGTATACCAGGGGTCGGCTATATCGTCGCTTCTATTTGCAAAAATCAGAAGCTTGTGAATTTTGTTATCGGGGTCTGCTCCGAGAATATAATTCATGTTAGCAATGTTTCTGCTGTCCATGCCCAAAAAATAATCGTATTTGTCGTAATCTGACTTTTTAAGCTGCACCGCATATTTTCCGGCAGTTGAAATATTAACTTCTGCCAGTTTTTTAACGGTGCCACGATGCACAGGATTTCCGGTTTCTTCGGTGCTTGTGGCTGATGAAGCAATTAAAAACTCATTAGCCTTGCCAAGCTTTTTGACCATATCTTTCAGCACAAACTCTGCCATGGGTGAACGACAAATATTACCGTGGCAAACAAACATTATTTTTATCATTTAAGATTCAACCTTTTGGTTAATAGCATTTTTGATAAAGTTGTTAAGATGTCAGAAAGATCTTTTTCAGCATCTTTTATATGTCAAATTAGATTAGTCAATCCAAAAAGCAGATAACCATTTGATCATCCTGCTGATATATCTGTGATATACACAAAAGCGACAGTGCAAGCGTATCTACTTTGTTTCTTGTGGACGATTTTAAGTGTGGCTTGAAAGAAGCCAGCAATTTTAAAAGCATCAAAATTGAGTCCTTATGGCATTTTAATTACGGCAAACAATTAATAACAGTTGCTACATTGTTCATTTTTAAGTTTGATTTGGCTAAAATATTATTTATATTATTGGCAAATTTTCTTGCATTACAGTCATTATTGATATACACCATAATCAGTTTAGACTTCGCTCGTGTAGCAGCAACATAGTGATTGTATATCTCTTGCTCACTTGACAAACTATAATCTGACACAAACAGTATTACCTGATCAAACTCCAAGCCTTTTGACGAATGAAATGTAATAGCAATTTGTTTCAAATCATCAATATTAAATGCTGGATGATATTGCTTGTCGTAAATTGTGCTGTATAACTTGTCACAATGATTATTTTTCGTTTCATATCCTAAGTCATTTGCCATTAATATGATTTGTTTTACAAAACCAGAAGCATTTTCCTGCTTTATGCACTCATTTAAAATGTTCAATCTATCTTTTATGTAATTTAAGATTTTCCTGTTTCCAACTACTTCGTTGGGGATTTCATTTCTAAAATCATATACTGAATATTTGGGTAGAATAAAAAATTTTGCAATAGCATTGTAAAGCCAAGCTGTCTCTGTAGTTATATCCCTAATAGGAGTTTGCGGGATATATGTAAACTCCAAGTTTTTACCTGTTAGAGCTTTCGCAGCCGCTTCAGCATTTGCATTGCTATATCTTAATACTGCACATTTTTTTTTGAAATCTAAATACGGAATAACCGATGGTACCCAATTAGTTGATGTGGCACATACCATTATTACAGAAGACAAGTCCTTAACAGGGTTGTATAAATCTCTGGTTTCATAACATAGTAAGTTCGAATAGTTTTGTATTTGCTGACAAGAACGAAAATTATCTCTCATAAAGTTTTTCGAAAAATCTTGTCTTTCCCAAATACCCATGAAAGCTTTTGGATAAGCCCCACGCCAAAAATAAATCGATTGTTTTTCGTCCCCTACAACAAAAGTATCTATACTAAGGCTCTCACAAATATACATAAAAAGAGTATGCATATCTTTATCGCAGTCTTGGTATTCATCAACATAAATCTTGAAATATTTCGCCTGTAAATATAACTGGCATGCTTTTGACTCTTTCAAAATATTGAAAGCAAGCTGAAAAATAAAGTTATTCTTAGGATTGACATATGAACATAAAATTTGTTCAGCTTTTATTTTTGCCAATCCTTCTGCAAATGTGTTTACTTTTACCGAGTAGTCTGTACTGATATCTAATTTATATTCTTTTCCGAACACATCTTTCATGAACGGTTTAATAATTTCCTCAATAGCGAAACTATTATTCGTTCCAATAAAATGACTGCTGCTATCTATTGTTAATCGTTCCTTAATCTCATTAGCCGCTTTAATTGTAAATGTTATTGCCGCAACTACCCTGTGCGTATGCTGATGTTCTATGTCATACTCAATTTTTGATACCATGGTATGTGTCTTTCCTGTTCCAGCACTCGCTCTAACAATCTGGTTCCCTGGTTGTTCAACAATTTTTTTTTGTCTAGGAGATAACATTACTGCATTAGCTTCTTTAAACAAGCGAAATTATAGTGCTCATAAATGTGTTTACAATTTTCAGCTGTGAGCTTTTCAACAAGTTCAACCATATGATTATTTTTAGCATTTTGCAGATATCCAATTACATTCCCGTCTGCATTAGGAAGATATGAAACCATTTGGTCGTGGATGACTTCGTCCAAATCTTCCTCTAGGCTACATCTCGATAAATAAATCGAATATTTATCTCTAATTTTGTCAAGTGTTTTTTGATTATCATCATATAGTTTTCGTTTTGCTTCAACACTATTTTCTCTAATAGGAGTATCTGGAAGAATTTTCTCTCCCACATAACTGTTTAATCTTGAAAAACCTAATACACTATATTGTTCTTTCCCATTAATTTTTCTCAAATCATTGTCTGTTTTAATGATATTGTTAATCTGTAAAGCATTTAAGATCTGGTAGTATAGCCTAAAACCAAATCCTCCTACTGGAAGTATGTAAATTCCGTCTGCTTCGTAAAATGGGTTTATTTCCGAAAGTATTTTTCCAAATAAGACATTTTCAGAAGTTCCCTCAACAAGCAAAACTTTATCAGCAAAAATAGCTTCTACAAGTCCTCTATTTAGCATCTTTCGTTGAGTCTTAAATTCCTTTGGTATAGTATAAGGAATACTTTTGCTAATTATTTTATCCTTATTATATATGCGAACAAGGTTTACCTGATCCATTTCTGTTAGCACATATGGTGAATGGGTAGTCATAAACAAATATTGATATTTATCATCAAGAAATAAAATATGAGATAATGCTATCTGCATAGAACGATGTAAATGATTCTCTGGTTCCTCAATTAAAAAAATGCTGATTTTCGTTTCTTCTTCCTCTTTAGAAAGCAAATTAAAAATAGAGTATGCCAGGAGCTTTTTTCGTCCCTCACCAGAAGTTGGATATAAAGAATCATCTCCGTCTTGCTTGATATACGGAACAATGTTTGAATACAACCCTTTTATTGCTATCTCTGATTTTACAGATACTGATATATCGTCATGTCGAAACTTTTTATATTCCGGTGCTATTTTTTTTTCAAACGACTTTATGCCGGACAGATCTGAAATTCGAGCATTTAGTTCATTACAAGTCTTATGAATACTTTCTAAAACGTCTTTATCCTGATCCTTATCATTGACGAGTAACGTATTAGCATTTTTCTTGAAGAGCATATACAAATCAACATACGCATCAATGTAAATTACATTGAAAATATAATCAATTTCAAAGAATGTACCATGGATTTTCATTTCTTCCAGCTCATTAACATCTCCACCCCAGTATAAAACTGGAATACCAACCATTTCTTTTTCATTATAGTCCGCTTTTACTTTAATATATACGATGTTTTGCTCTGAAAGGATACTCCCTTTTAATTTTGCACGAAGCTTTTGGCTATCTGCATTCTCTGTGTCGCTAATATCAATTGCAATAACAATCTCTATTGGATTAACCACATTCCTTTTGTAGTAATCAGTATCATTGAAATTTTGTTTTCTTATGTCTTTGTCGAAAATAAATCTTAATGCATACAGAAAATTTGTCTTGCCTACATCATTCATTCCAAAAAGGATGTTTTTATTGGTTAAGTTTATTGATATATCTTCAAAATTCCTGAAATTTTTTATTTTTGCAGAATTAAATTTCATTATAGATTCCTTCACGCATTGTTTATTATATTCACAAGTAGATATGGAGTTATTTCCGATACCCTTTTTTTAACTACATGCCATATTAAGACATACGCTTACTCTATTAAGCTGACATTGTGTAAAACAACCGCAACCTTTGCTTTCTATTGGCCATAAGATTTTGCTATCAGTTTATATGACACACACTTTACTCCACTGTGATTAGTGATTTCTATGCTAATATGAGCCTCGGATTTCCTGTTATACACTTGATTTTCCTTATTCCTTTGGTTGTACATCACTTCTCTTGTGTGGAAATAACAAGATCTCAGGTATTTCGATAAATTACTTATTATCAACCTTGCTAAATTCTCAGAGTTGTGGATGTTTGATAACTCTTAAAATAGCGATTTATCAAGTATTGTTTGCGACGAATATGAAGGTCTCGAAATTTCCAAACTCATAACAATTTCCCAGCTCAATCACTTCACTCTAGTTGTGGCTTTGTTGGTCCCTGTCCTACGCTTAAATCTAATATTACCACTCTGACTCCAAGGACTGATAGAAGACAGTTGGTAAAGTTCCCTTTGGTGGGTTTCTTACTATATTTTATCAGCTTACCAAAGCATTGCAGAATTCTTCATTTTGCTAGTGGAAATCAGTATAGCTGATCTCGTAAGTCGCACTGATTGTATCATGAAACACTGACAATAGATAGAACCGAATATCACAATAGGATAATATTCGGTTCTAATTCGAGATGCTTACGGTTGATAATACAATAATAACAGAAAAACGCTTGCTTACCGAGAATCGAATATGTATTAATGATTCCAGATGTAATTGCCATATGTTATTCGTGTATTTCATGAAAGAGTGACTCATGGCAACAATTGGAAATGGAGTAGGTTGTTTTATGGTCGGATGTTTGGCAATAAAACCATCCTTGGAAATAGTATTCTCGCATTAAATTTAAAGAGTCATGGCATACTGATCTATAAATTTCGGAAAAATTAAATGCTCGCATTTAATATAGGCTGCTCATTCTCAGGTTTCTGAGAAAAAAACTTTTTGCATATAATGGTTTGCCATTTTCTGTTTTATTCAGAAGCAAGTTAGTCATTATTCATTTTTTTGTTATATTTTTCACGAATTCGTGGTATTGTGAGTGGGTATTATGCATAAATGGAGGGACTTAAGGTGGCGGTAAGTTATAAAAAATTGTCACATCTCTTAATAGAACGAAACATGTCTCATTCTCAACTGCAAAAAATAGTTGGTTATAGTGCAAACATAACCACACGACTAAAAAAAGATGAATACGTTTCTCTCGAAACAATTGAAAGCATATGTAATGAATTGGATTGTGGGGTTGATGACATATTGAATTTTGTAATAAGAGAAAACGATAAAGCTGATAGGAGCTCAGAACAATGAATTACATTGGTTCAAAATATTCATTATTAGATTTTTTACAAGAAACAATTTTGCAGCTAACAGATTATAAGGATGGAGATGATTACGTGTTTGCAGACTTATTCGCTGGAACAGGAATTGTTGGTTCCACCTATAAAGCAAAAGGTTGCAGAGTTATTTCGAACGATATTCAGTATTATAGCTACATATTAAATAAGCACTTTATTGAGAACTGTTCACCTGTTGACACTTCTCTGCTTAACACATTGAATTCTCTTCCTGGTATTGATGGATTCATATACAACAATTATTGTCAAGGGTCTGGAAGTGAGCGAAACTATTTTACTGACTTCAATGGTAGAAAATGTGATGTAATAAGAATCGAATTAGAAAAAATGTATGAAAACAATCAGATTTCAGAATCTGTATATATGTATTTTTTAGCAAGCCTTGTCAACTCAATCGACAAGTATGCCAATACTGCATCAGTATATGGTGCTTTCTTAAAACACATAAAGAAATCTGCGATGAAAGATTTTAAATTAGAACTACTTCCAGTTATTGATGGTCCAAAAGGAAAAGTTTATAACGAAAATATAAATTCACTTGTTAGACATATATCTGGCGATGTACTCTACCTGGATCCACCTTATAATGCCCGTCAATACTGTTCTAATTACCATGTCCTTGAAACAATAGCTAAATATGATAATCCTATTCTCTCTGGTAAAACAGGATTAAGGGATAGCTCAGAGCAAAAGAGTGAATTTTGTTCCAAAAGAACTGTAGCCACTGTTTTTGATGACCTAATTGCAAACGCTAATTTCAAATATATTATTTTAAGCTACAATAATGAAGGCTTAATGTCATTAGACACAATCAAAGAGATAATGAGTAAGTATGGCACCTACAGTTTTTATACTAAAGAATATAGAAGATTTAAAGCTGATAAAGACGAAAACAGAAACATCACAGCAGATTTCACAACAGAATATCTGCACTGCTTAATAAAATAGCGGAGCTATGAATGGCAAGATATAATGATTTAGATCCTGTAAAATGGAAAGAATACACAGAGGTAAATACTGATTCCTTATGGATTATTGACAAGAGGGATAATTCGGGTGCACATTCAGGAAACTATCATGGCAATTTTGTTCCACAAATTCCTCACCAGCTTTTCACAAGATACACCAAAAAAGGTGATTGGATTTTAGACCCTTTTATGGGAAGCGGAACATCACTTATCGAAGCGCAAAGGATAGGCAGAAATGCAGTTGGAATTGATTTGCAAGCAGAAGTAGCCGATGAAGCTTATCGGCGAATTATTACTGAACCCAAAGATGACAGTGTTATAAAGGTAGTTGCAGGTGACAGTTCTTCCTTGGATATGGACAACCTTATGGCATCTGTCGGAATTAAAAAGCTTCAATTTGTAATTATGCATCCACCATATTGGGATATTATAAAATTTTCTGATAATCCTAAAGACCTGTCAAATACTGAAAACCTAGATTCTTTTCTTGAATCCTTTGGCAAAGTCATAGATAACTCAACTAAATATCTTGAAAAGGACCGATATTGTGCCTGCGTTATAGGTGACAAATATTCTAACAGTCAGGTTGTTCCTTTAGGATTTCATTGCATGAATGAATTTATTAAAAGAGGATTCTTATTAAAGGCAATTCTTGTAAAGAACTTCGGAGAAACAAAAGGAAAAGCCAATCAGCAAGCTATCTGGCGTTATCGTGCTTTAGCAAGCGATTTTTACATTTTCAAACACGAATATATTTTTGTATTTAAAAAGGTGAAGTCCTAAAACTCACCTTTTTATATACAAGCTTATTAAAATTGATACCTGTTGTCTTGGACTTAATGCAGCACTTATAGGGCTGATTTTTACTGTTGGTTAATTATTTCTTTTCTTTCAAGTGTCTTTTAAACTCCAAAGGATCATACCAATAACACCCCACACAAGCATTTTCCTCATTATTGTGTTTGGCACTGCCTTCATAATAGGACATTGGGTATCCCAACTGCTTTGCATCATATCTGATTTTAGTTATCATACATTCCTTGCAGAATTGTCTCTTGGCATCATTTGCAGCTTTACTTAATGGCTGAAAATCAGACAATTTCTGATTTTCATTGCGCATTACTCTATCCTCATTTTTCATTCCATTTTTGTGGTCTACCTCTGGATTTGAAGTTCCCAATACAACACATCTTTGTTCCTTGATAGCCCTCTTTATACTAGCACTAATGTGCTGTGAATAGTTTCCATTATTAAATCCATTAACTCTTATGCGGTCAATCTATTTCCCGGTGTATCATCTTTATAAAATTCAACATAATACATCTTTGCAAGAGTAGACTCTTTTCTTGCCCAAGAAGCTCCATTTCCAAATGTTAAATCAGCGTATTCTCCTACAAATTCTGAGACATATACCCATCTACTAACTCCATTTTTATCTGGATTTGCCAATTTTAAAAATAGTTCTATTTTTGTCATATGTAGATCTCCTTCTGAAAACTTCTCTGTTAAACAATACCATTATTTTGTTCATATTGAATCTGCCGCAAAGCATTATAATTGCCCATTAGATAAATTCTATGTAAATATAGATAAATACGGCAATACCGTTGCTGCAACCATTCCGATGGCGTTGCACGAAGCTTTGTGCGAAGGCAAAATCAAAAAAGGCGACAACATTTTGCTGGTCGGTTTCGGTGCCGGTCTGACTTATGGTTTAACCCTTTTAAAATGGGGCAGCTACACCAAACCTTTATATTAAGCGATTACAAAAACACCGAAGTGCATTAAAGCACTTCGGTGTTTTTTTATCTTTGATTTTCGAGGAATTTTAAAAA
>JAQVCG010000079.1 GCA_028689875.1 Candidatus Rifleibacteriota bacterium
GACCTTTAATTGGATGTTTTTTCATCGGATATTATTTTCAATTATCTTTGGCCTTTTCGGCCACCCCGCCGCGGCAGGAAGTTCAGTTTATCACTTTAGCTTTTTAATGTCAATAACTTTTTTTAAATTATTTTAAAAAAGTTTATAAAACCCATTGATTTACTTTTTTTAATATTATATCTTCATCATTGCTTAATAGAACAATATAGGAACGCTATGAAAATATACACATTAAAGAAAGACAATAAAGAGTTTGTCGCGATCGAAACAAAATTTGGCAAGCTTTTGCCTCTGGAAAACTTAAATATTTACTATAAAACAATGCTTGAGGTTATTGAGCATAATCAAAATCCAAAATTTAATATACTCAAAAGTCTCGCGAATTCAGATGACTTGAGCAAAAGTGTTATTCCGCTTTCAAAGACACCTGTTGACCTGCGTCCATTTTTGTTAGACTTCTCAGATATTGAGCTTTGCGCTCCAATTCCTGTTCCTGCGCAAGATTTGATTTGCCTTGGCCTGAATTACAGCGATCACGCCAACGAATCAGCAAAATTTAAAAAGAGCAGTTTTTCTAACTCTCAGAACTACCCTGTTTACTTTTCAAAACGTGTTTCCAGAGCATCAGGCAGCGGAGAATTTATTCCTTCCTACCCGAATATTGTTGACAGCCTTGACTACGAAGCCGAACTGGCTCTGATAATTGGCAAAGAATGCAAAAATGTTACTAAAAAGTCAGTTTACGAGTATATTTTCGGATACACCATAATCAACGATGTCACAGCCCGTAACATTCAAATGCGCCATAACCAGTGGTATTTTGGAAAAAGCTTCGATGGTTTTTTGCCGATGGGCCCCTGTGTTGTGACCGCAGATGAGTTTTCTGCTCCTCCGGTTTTAAAAATTCAATCGAGGGTCAACGGCGAAGTCCGCCAAGACTCTTCTACTGACAAGCTTATTTACGATATTCCCCATATTATAACTGAATTATCTCAAGGACTTACTTTAAAACCGGGAACAATAATCGCATTAGGCACTCCCGCCGGCGTAGGCATGGGCTTTGATCCGCCTAAGTGGCTTAGAAGCGGCGACAAAGTCGAATGCGAAATTGAAAAAATCGGCATATTGTCGAATGTTGTAAGATAAGATATTTAAAGCCACATTTTATCGTGGTTTTCGGGGGTTTTTATGTTGCCGCAAGTCGCTGCAAGTGCAACTGCGCCGTTTCCGAATTTGCCTCTGATGAGGTTCATGGTTTTTTCTAGTTTTACATATTTTTCGTGGTTTGAAAAATTTTGAAAAAGATCGGGCTGATAGGGCAAATCTGCAGGGGTCAAATTTATGGCTCTTACGGTCAGCGCCCTTACAGGCTTGAACCAGTCATACTCCGTTTTAAAAATTTCTTTTGCTTTATCGGCAATTTCATAAGAAGAAAAGCTGTTTACAGGCATTCTACACTGAAACAGGCGATATGTTAAGTCGTTTGCCTTTACCGCCAATTGAAGCCCCCCCGCCTTCAGATTGTTTTCAAAAAGTTTTGCCGCCACAATTTGCGAAAGCATTATCAAAACCTTATTTACTTCATCTATGCTAAAAAGATCTTCTACGCAGGTTATTCCGCGCCCGATACTTTTTATGGGTATTTGCTTATCATAAAGCCTTACGGGCGAATAATCTTTGCCATTAGCAGCGTCAACAAGCGCAACGCCGTTTTTGCCAAGCATTTTTCTTACAAAGTTCGAATCAAGATTTGCAAGATCGCCTATTGTCATAACGCCAATTCTCTTCAATTTGCGGTTAGTAGAAGAGCCCACGCCGAGCAAATCAGAAACAGGCAGTCCCCAAAGCATTCCTTTAAAATCTGTTTCAGGAATGCATGTTATGGCGTCGGGCTTTTTCAAGTCGCTGCCAAGTTTCGCAAATATTTTATTAAAACTTACGCCCACAGAAATTGTCAGATTAAGTTCCTTTTTAATTTCTTCTTTTATTTTATATGCAAAATCAACGCTGTTTCCTTTGTATCCGCTTAAATCGAGCCAGCATTCATCTATTCCAAATGGCTCAATTTTGTTTGTAAAACGATAATAAATTTTATGCGCAAGCTTAGAATACATTAAATATCTATCGTAATGAGGCGCCACCACCAGCATGTCAGGGCACTTTTGTTTTGCCTGCCAAACCGCATCACCGGTTTTAACCCCACATTTTTTCGCCTCTTCTGACTTTGCTAAAACTATTCCGCGCCGTTCTTCGACAGAGCCGCAAACAGCGATAGGCAGCCCTCTAAGGCTCGGGTTTAAAAGCATTTCTACAGAGGCAAAAAAGTTGTTCATATCACAATGCATAATTATTCTTTCCATATGCTTTCCCTTGACAAATACGCAAAAATAAATTACGATATACGAAACTTAATTTCTTATTTCCTCTTAAATATAAGAAATTAAATTGCGTAAGTCAAGAAATTTACGCAACTTATTTTCCGTTACGAGGTTTATCGATGAAATTTTCAGATAAGTTAAGGGAAGCGCGAAACAAAGCTAATCTGACCCAATCGCAGCTTGCGCAGCAAATCGGTGTCTCTGTTAGAACCGTAACGAACTACGAAACCGGCGACAGATACCCTAAAAAGCGCGAGCTTTATAAAAAGTTAGCTCAGGTTTTAAATGTTGAGCTAAACTATCTTCTCACCGAAGACGAAGAGTTTGTATTCGAAGCAGAGTCCTTGCACGGAAGTCGCGGCAAAAAACAGGCTAAAGAGCTCATCGAGAGCATAAGCGGGCTTTTCGCCGGCGGAGAGCTTTCTCAAAGCGATAAAGATGCAGTCATGCAAGCTCTACAAGAAGCCTACTGGGACGCAAAAAAAGAAAATAAAAAGTATTCTCACAACCAAAAATAAGAATAGCATGACAAGATGAACGCACTCACCATATACAAAAAAGCCCAAGCTTTAATAAAAAAACACAGCACAAGAAATAGCGCAAAAATAGCTGAACATCTTGGCATCAAAATTTATTATCGCGATAATTTCACCGATTTATTGGGAATGTACACCGTCATACAACGCCAACGATGCATCTTTTTAAACAATAATCTCAATTATGAAAACTCCCAACTTGTAATAGCCCATGAAATCGGACACGATATCATTCATCGGCGAATGGCCCAAAACAGCGGGCACAAAGAATTCATGCTTTTCGACATGAACAGCCGCCCCGAATACGAAGCAAATGCTTTTGCCGCACATATTTTGCTTGACGAGAAAGAAATAGAAACTCTTATAACAGAACAAATCCCGCTTGAAATAATAGCAAAGCAGCTTAATACAAACATTAATTTATTAACGATCAAAATCATCGAAATGACTAAGCTGGACTTTAATTTCGGCAAAAAGTTTGATCTAAAACGCCTTCCGCAGCTTCCCAAAAGCAACTTTTTAAAAAATTTGACCAAACAATAGTAGCATAAGCCAAAAACTTTGACTATATCTCAAGACAGAGTTAGAATAAATAAAAATTAACTCAAAGAGAAAGTCATGTCACAAAAATACAAACATCTTTTTGGTCCTGTTCCTTCAAGACGGTTCAATCGTTCATTAGGAGTTGATCTTACGCCCTTTAAAACCTGCTGTTTTGATTGCATATTTTGTCAACTCGGAAAGACCTTAAATCTAACAAATACTCGAAAAGAGTATGTATCTACAAAAGAAATAAAATATGAATTAGACGATTGGTTTGAAAAAGACGGACAAGCAGATTATATAACTATGGCCGGTTCGGGTGAGCCTACTCTACACACAGATATCGGTGAAATAATTTCACACATAAAGGCAAAAAGTTGCATACCTGTTGCAGTCTTAACAAACGGATACCTTCTACAAAACAACGAAGTAAGAAAATCATTACTAAAAGCAGACACAGTAAAGATTTCGCTTAGTGCCTGGGATAATTCCTCGCTTCAACTTATTAATCGTCCTTATGATACAAACTTTGACGCACTTGTTGAAGGTGAAGTAAGTTTTGCCAAAGAATATAAGGGCACACTATGGCTCGAAGTTTTTCTTATGGAAGGTATAAATTCAGATCCTGAACAAGTTAAACAAATAGCAAAATATGCCCAACAGATTTCTCCCAATAAAATTCAGCTCAACACCAGCGTCAGACCTACAGCTGAAGCCTGCGCAAAAAAAGTAAGTTATGAAAAACTAAAAACATTATCAGAAATATTCACACCAAATGCAGAAATTATTGCAGATTTCATCATATCAGAAACACCAAAGTTCATAGCAGATGAAAATGCTATTTATGAAATGCTTTTAAGACGACCTTGCACATTAAAGCAAATATCTGATGTGTTTGGAATGCATTTAAATGAGGTGGCGAAATATACAGGAAAGCTTCAAAAAGATGGCAAAATAAAAACAATTCGTCAGTACGATGAAACGTATTACTCTGCCTCAAAAGATTTTTAGCAAAAGCCAGTATCAAAAAATTAACTACAGATCGAAATCACAAACAACAAACACAATTTCAATAAAATGTTAAATAGCATATGCCAAAATAAAACTTGCTTTTTTATAATATAATTGTTAGTATTAATGTAGTGAAACAAAAAAAAATGTTTCGAAAGGAGAAATCAATATGCCAGGATATGATAGAACAGGTCCGAACGGATTAGGTCCTTTAACAGGCCGCGGCATGGGCGATTGCAGCGCTGCTAGGCGCGGGTCGTTTCGCAATAGTCGTGGTATGGGTCGTGGTATGGGTCGCACTATGGGTCGTGGCATGGGGCTTGGCATGGGGCGAAGAGCCGAAAGTCAAATAACCATTGAAAATGAACCCGGTTACAACGATAGTCAATCTGATGAATTAAAGAATGAAATACAAGATATGCAAAGCCAAATATCAGAATTAAAAGAAATGATATTAAGCTTAAAAACAAATTCTTCAAAGACTGAAGACAATACCCCTAAAGAATAACTTTTAACGAAAACAGCTCCCTCAAAGGTCACAAGGTCAACTAAATTGTCTTCAATCAACAAAGAATTGTCAGTTCTAACCAAGATGCAGCTACTGCATGTTAAGGCAGCCGAATCTCATTTCGGTTGCCTTCTTTGTAGTAAGTCAAACCCCATGTCTATGCATTTAGACTTTTACGCCGACCAAGCCGGAACAGTCTATGCCGAATTTCAAACTAACTCGTATTTACAGGGTTATAAAGGCATACTTCACGGCGGGGTAACCTGCGCATTATTAGATTCCGCTATGACTCATTGTCTTTTTAATTTAAAAATAGAGGGTTTAACCGGTGAAATGAAGATAAAATTTGTCAAACCGATACCTATAAACAGCAAAGTAATTTTAAAAGCAATGCTCGAAAAGCAATATGACCCTTTATATATTATAAAAGCAGATCTTTATAGTGAAGAAATCTTATATGCCTCTGCTTCAGCCAAGTTCATACGAAAATAAAAGAACGCCGGTAAACCGGCGTTCTTTATTTCCTACTCACTTTGTCTGCTCTAATTGCTTATTAATAGTTTTCACATCTAACTTCAAAGAAGCTTTGAGAATACTTGCAGACAGGGCAAACTTTCGGAGCTTTTTTGCCGATTACAAGGTGACCGCAAATCCTGCATTCCCACATAATTTCTTCGCTCTTTTCAAACACTTTTTGCATTTCAACGTTTTTAAGAAGAGCTAAGTATCTTTCTTCATGAGCTTTTTCAATAGCCGCAACTCTTTTAAATTTTTCAGCCAACGCCTTAAACCCTTCTTCTTCGGCTTCTTTAGCAAAGCGGTCATACATGTCGGTCCATTCGTAATTTTCGCCCTCGGCAGCATGCTTTAGGTTCAATGCAGTATCACCAATATTACCTAATTCTTCATACCACAATCGGGCGTGTTGTTGTTCATTTCTTGCGGTCTTCAAAAATATTTCGGCCAACTGTTCATAACCTTCACGTTGTGCAACTTCGGCAAAATAAGTGTATTTATTTCTTGCCATGCTTTCACCCGCAAAAGCTTCCATTAAATTCTTTTCTGTCTTTGTTCCCGAATAAGGATTTTCACCCTTATCTTTGTTTTCTTCAATTGCCACGAACACAGAAGCCGGTTGTTTACACACCGGACATTTAAAGTCCGGTCCCATTTCGCCTTCATGAATATAACCACAAACAGTGCAACGGTACTTAATCATCTTAACATTCTCCTTTTTAGAAACACTTTTTTTAAATAATTTATCTAACAATATTTTAGCTGCATCAAATGGAAAATCATCTGAATTTTGCTTCGACAAAAGCCCCTCAAGAATTTCTTTTATATTATTTCCCAGAGGAAGCATGTAACCGGACTCCCGCAGTAAATCTTCCGCCACAATTCTATCAGATTCAGCAATAGCCTCAGCAAATTGTCTAACAATCGGGTTAGAATCATGCTCGCTTATTGCGCTAGCTATACGCATCTGTTCGGCTTTACTTCTAAAAACCTTATTCAATGCGTTTTTAACTACATCATGTTTTTTTTGCGGTTCAGGAAAAACTTCAGGAACCAATGAAATCGCACTCGAAGGGCAAGCATCAACGCATGCCCTACAACCGCTAATACATTTTGCTGCATCTATTTGCCCGGTTTCGGTATCAGTGGCCCCGGTCGGGCAGACATATAAACACAAACAATCTTTAGTGCATAATTTCAAATTTCTTACAGCGTGCATAATTATTTCCTCCCTATAAGATTAATTCGATCTCGAGGAACTTTGCACACAGGACAAACCTCGGGAGCCTCGTCACCCACGTAAACGAAACCACAAGCTTCACAAACATAAACATTTGTTTTCTCAAGCAAATTCACACCTTGCTTTTCAAATCGACTCATAAGTGAAGCAAGCATTCGAGTAACTTTTTCACCCCAAGTACTAACCCTCAAAGCACCTCTGTCTTTATGAATCTCGGCACTTTGAAAACACATCGGATACCCGGAATTTAAGTCTTCGTTTATTAACGGCAATAGGCTCTCTATGTGTTCAGCTTTAGTATAGTTACCCTTTTTAAGAAAATACCGGGATAACTCTTTAAAGGCATTTGACTCTTCATCCAAATATTGTTTTGAACAAGCTTTAGACATTGAAGAGCACAAAACTCCCAATTCATAGATTGACAATTCGCACATATCAGAATCGTCATTAACAAGAAGCTCACTTGAAGATGTAAAGGTTTTAGGAGACGCTTTAACAACATCATCCATCAAAACAAAATCGCATTTAGAAGCTCCACACAATGGGCAAGACCAGTCATCATCAATATCTTCCCATTTCGTGCCGGGCTTTATACCACTATCAGGATCGCCAAGGGCTTCATCATAGACATAGCCACAAATAGAACATTTATATTTACTCATACACCCCCCTTAACACAATTAGCACAAATTCCGCTGAAATAAACATCTTTAGTATTTATTATGAAGTTTTTTAAATCGGAATAATTAACATCTAACAAAGAAAAATCATACAAATTATTGCATTTTTCACATTTAAAATGTCCGTGAAATTTAATATCACCATCGTATCTGGATTCGTTTTTATCAATAGTTACAACATTTATCAGGCCAAAATCCGCCAGCAATTCAACTGTGTTATAAACAGAAGTTTTTGACAGAGTGGGAATTAATGTTTTCAAGCTATTATAAATAGTTTCGATAGTTGGGTGAGCAATAGTATTTCTAAGATAATTTAATACAGATACCCTTATGAAAGAGGGTTTTATGCCTTTGTTTATAAGTTCATCGGTTATGTTTTGCATATTTATTTGATTTGTCTTCTTTGTAATGATTACAAATTTATAATAATTCCATTTTGCAAACATGTCAACAAAAAAATAAGCTAAAACAAAAAAATCGCCCAAAAGGCGATTTTTTTAATTTCGGTGGAGCATAGGGGGATCGAACCCCTGACCTCAGGCTTGCAAAGCCCGCGCTCTCCCAGCTGAGCTAATGCCCCTTATTGCGGTGGGCCATTGTGGACTCGAACCACAGACCTCTGCGTTATCAGCACAGCGCTCTAACCGCCTGAGCTAATGGCCCAAAAGCATCCGCAATGGGTGCTTTAAATATATGAAAAAGATCAGAAGACTTGGCTTAAAATAATATGCCAAGTTCGACGAAGATTCGATTTTGCGATGCACTTGCACATGAGCGCAAGCGACTTACTCCAGAATCATGATCTCCATAGAAAGGAGGTGATCCAGCCGCAGGTTCTCCTACGGCTACCTTGTTACGACTTCACCCCAGTCACCA
>JAQVCG010000013.1 GCA_028689875.1 Candidatus Rifleibacteriota bacterium
TTTATTGAAAAAGCAACCTGGGATGACGATGGAATAAAGGTTGAATGTAGTATTCACGGTTGTTCAGAAACTACTTGGGGCGGTTGATCATTATATTTTTTACATGAGTTTCAACTCGCCATGCAGAGCTCCGGCGACATTTAATGCCTGAAAAATCGCAATTAAATCTTTTGGGGTAGCGCCGACAGCATTTAGTGCGGCAACAAGGTCGTCGACAGTTGTTTCTGCTTCAACATCCACTAGAGTTCCTTGAACAGCGTTCTTTTTGTCTCCATTTTGTTGGTTGTCATTCCCAACCGCAATTTTTATTCCGTTGTGAGATATCGCTGTCTTACTTATTCTGACATTATTGCCAACTATTACGGTTCCGGTGCGCTCATTAATTACCACTCTATTGGGTTCTTCAACTTTTAACGTTAAATTTTCGATATTTGCGGCAAAACTGACCGGATCATCAGATAAGCCCTTTGGAATAGTAACCTCTATTTGTCCCGGATTAGTTATGGATGCCCAACCCATTCCATAACGTTGATCAATCGCTTCTTTTACTTTTCTTGAAAGAATTAAATCTTTTTCTTGAAGTAAAATACTGAATTTTCCTGATCTTGCAAATTTGTCATCAACGCCTCTTTCAACAGTAGCTCCTTTAGAAATATAGCCTACCGTTAAATGGTTCTTCTGAACCCCTTTTGCAGAGCCTGTTGAGCCGCTTTCAAATCCCCCTACAGAAACCGCGCCTTGAGCAACCGCATAAATGTTGCCGTCATTAGCCTTAAGCATGGTCGGTAATAGAACCCCGCCTTGTAAACTTTTAGCATCGCCGATAGAACTTATTGTTACATCAATAAATTCGCCGGGTCTTCCATAACCGGGTAGCATTGAAGTGACTATTACAGCAGCTGAGTTTTTTGAAGCAATTTGAGAATCAGATAATTCCATTCCTAAATTACGAAACATACCTTTTATCATTTCAAGACTCATTTCGCTCTTGTCTCCGGTTCCATTTAAGCCGGTAACCAGACCATACCCGATAATCTGATATTCGCGGTTGCCGCTTAGGGCAGAAATGTCTTTTATTCTTACCGAAGCTTGTGCATAACAAGCACTAAAACTATTTGCTGATATAAATAATGTAATAATGATAAATATTGTTGTTAAATGTTTGTTTGCCAGCATGCCCTGCTCCTAATGTTTTTTCTGTGAAGCATATTATTCACTTGTAATATCGACAAAATGCCAACAAAAAATTAGTTTTCTTTTTTGCTAAGTTTGTATTACTATTTTTTTCTATGAACAAAATTGATTACAATATGGATGATTTTATTGATTTGTTGCGTGAAGCGCCTGCTGATAACGTTTTTAATCCTTGGTGGCAAAATGATCTCGAAAACGATGATTACTCGAATGCATACGAAATAAGGCAACACCAACTTAAGACATATTTGTCTGAGAGAATTAATAAAGTAAAAATATTACTGGTCGGTGAAGCTTTGGGATACCAAGGCGGTCATTTCAGCGGAATTGCTATGACTTCTGAGCGAATGCTACTTGGACACCTTTCAAATAAAGGAATAGAACCCGAGCATGTTTTTAAAAATCTTATGCCGTGCAGAACCAGTAAGGCTGAAATCAAAAAGGACGGATTTAACGAACCAACTGCAACGGTAGTTTGGCAACATTTATTAAACTCAAATGTTTCTCCATATAGCTTCTTGATATGGAACGCTTTTCCGTGGCATCCATATTCTAAGACCAAGGGTCTGCTTTCAAATCGAACTCCAACCGAATTAGAACTTAGCAGAGGATTACCTGTTCTTCTAAAAATAATAGATATCTTTACACCGCAAAAAATAATTGCGGTGGGCGAAAAGGCTTCTTTTTGTCTCACTAAAGGTGGTATAGATCATAAGAAAGTCAGGCACCCCGCTAATGGCGGAGTACCTAAATTTAAAGAACAAATTTCTTTTCACCTTAAATAGATGACAATTTTAGATTATCCAATTATTATACTGTTAATTATTGTAGGAATATTTTGGCTGTATTTTATAGCTAAAGACAGTAAAGATAGAAAATTAAATTTTCGCAGACATTATAAAAATATAAAATATAATGGCCGTATAAATAAAAGTCTATTATTGCTATTTGCAGGAAACCCAGCACTTGTTATAATATCTACTTTTTTTATACTGGGATTTATCGGCACTTTGCTGCTCATGACTCCGTTTGCCACACATGACGGTATAAATTTTTCAGATGCGGTGTTTACGGCGGTTAGCGCTTCTTGTGTGACCGGATTGATAACATTGGATACACCCGCTGCTTTTACGGGCTATGGGCAATTTTTTATTTTGTTGCTTATACAGCTTGGTGGTTTGGGGATTATGACAATTGGAACAGTTGCTTTGGCAATAGTTGGTTACAGGTTTAGTTTAAAAGAAGAAGTTTTATTGAAAACTCTGACAGAAACAGGGCACAAAGATATTTTGAGCTCATTAAGCTTAGTGTTGAAGACAACAATAGTCACTGAAAGCATTGGTGCGATCATATTGTCATCACTTTTTTATGATTCAGGTCTGGAGTTTAAAGATGCTATTTGGCATGGCTTGTTTACTTCAGTTTCTGCTTTTTGTAATGCAGGTTTTTCGTTGCAGCAGGAGAGTCTTATAAGTTTTCAGAGCAACCCCGGTGTTCTATATACTGTTGCTACCTTGATCGTATTAGGAGGATTTGCGCCTGCTACAACTTTTATAATTCCAAAATTCATTAGTGGAAAAAAAATAGAGTTAATACACTGGCTGCCGCTTGTGACTACCTTTGTGTTGATTATTGCTTGTGCATTAATTATTCTAATTTTTGAATGGGATAAAGCTTTTGAATATCTATCGTTAGGCGACAAATTTCATAATGCACTATTCCAATCTGTAACATTAAGGACAGCAGGTTTTAACTCAGTGGATTTTTCAAAGCTATCAAATATCACCTATTTAACAATGTTGTTTGCTATGTTTGTCGGAGGTAGTCCGGGCGGCACTGCAGGTGGTATCAAGACAACAACACTCGCAGTGTTGTTCTTAACTTTCTGGGCGAACATTACAGGGCGTTCAGATGTTATTGTACAAAACAGAAGGATTGGATATGAAACTATTTATAAAGCAGTTACAATAGTTGTTGCCGGTTTAATTTTAATTTTCTTTGGAGTTTTTATTCTTGAGGTTACGCAAGATATTAGTATAAAGACGATTGTTTTTGAAGTGATATCAGCAATTGCAACTGTCGGACTTTCGATTGGGGGAACTTTACAATTAGACTCTCTAGGCAAATTTATTGTAGCATTTATTATGTTTTCGGGTAGAATTGGCCCTCTAACTCTTTTTATGTTGTTGAATAATAATACACAATCAAGTCGAACAAATCATCTTGAAGCAAAAGTTTTGCTTAGTTGAGGGAGAAAATATGGCACAGCAGATTATAGTAATTGGTCTTGGACATTTTGGAATGTCGCTTGCACGTTCTCTAGCAGCAAATAAAGCTGAGGTGTTAGCAGTAGATAATAAAAAAAATTTGGTTGAAGAAGCAGCTAAATTTGCTACTGAGGCTATTTGGGCTGATGCAACAGATGAACTTGGATTAGCTGAGCTTGAGCCGGGAAAAAGAGATATTGCTGTATGCGCAATAGGTGAAGAATCAAGGGAATCGTCGATTATTTGCACTGCATTACTTAGGCAAATGGGATGCAAAAAAGTTGTTGCCAGAGCTAATACCCCAATGCATCAGAGAATATTGAAATTAGTGGGAGCTCATCAGATTATAAACCCTGAACAAGAATTTGGTGTTAAATTCGCAAATAAACTTTTATACAGCGATATAATTGCTGACACAAATATTTCAGAAAACCTAAGTATTACAGAAATAAGCGTTCAGCCTTCAATGATTGGAAAAACTCTAATTGAGTTGGAATTGCCAAAAAAGTTTGGCGTAATTGTAGCCGGAATTAGGGATAAAAATAATAACAGGATTATACAGCCTCTGCCAAATATTCCATTAAAGGAAAAGGAAAATATAATCATTGTATCAAATGAAGACTCTATAAGAAAACTATTAAAGGAGGTTTGAGATGGTTATTGCTCAAACCGTAAAAATAAGAATGTCTTTTCTAATATTCTTAAATTTGCTTATGGGGATTGCTTGTATTTGGGCGTTGTCAAGAATGGCTCCCGCTGTTCAAAATATAATACATAAAAATGAACGTTCTCTTGATATTTGTGAAAAAATGTTTGTTCTGTTGATTAAAGTAACTAATAACAAAGATGAGAGTCAGAACAAAATTTTTGATTTTGAAAAGCTTTTAGAATTGGCTTCTAAAAATATAACAGAGGAGAATGAGGAAGAGCTGATTGACCAAATAAAGGTCTATTATAAATATGCTTTAAATGGAGATATTAAAGCATTAGAAAAAACTGTTGAAAAAATAAGTTCTTTATCAGAAATCAACAGAAACGCAATTAATGCTGCTGACAAAGTCAGTAAAAAATTTGCTGTGGCAGGTTCATGGTTCGTTGTATTTTGGGCATCAGGAATGTTTTTCTTGGGAATGCATTATAAAAGGATGCTGATTAAAAATTTAATACATCCTCTTGAAGAGATATCTGCTGTATTAAATGCAAATTTGATTGGCGACAATTTTCGCAGATGTTCAGGTCATGAATCAAGCGATGATATTAATGACATATACAGCAAAATCAATTTAATATTGGATAAAAAATCGGCCGGCCTCGAAAGTGAGTCCGACCGATGAACAATTAGAGAGGAGCTCGAATGAAAGCTATTTACCTTCAAATGCATTTATATACATTTGTTTGATTTCGCTTATCAGCGGATATCTGGGGTTTGCCCCGGTGCATTGATCGTCGAATGCTTCTTCACTCATTTCATCTAACCCGGCAAAGAATTTCACTTCAGAAATTCCTGCATCTTTGATGCTTGATGGTATATTGACCACATTTTTTAATTTATTAATAGCTTCGATTAAGAGTTCTACTTTTTCTTCATCGCTGTTTCCACCAAGTCTTAAATAATCAGCTATTCTTGCATATCTCCATTGTGCATTCGGATATTTGTATTGAGGGAATGCTGTTTGTTTGCGCGGGTTGTCAACAGCGTTAAACTTAATAACTTCATTTATTAAAAGTGCATTTGCCAGCCCGTGTGGCAGGTGATGATGAGCACCCAGTTTATGAGCCATAGAGTGACAGACTCCTAAGAATGCATTCGCAAATGCCATTCCTGCCATAGACGCAGCATGCGCCATCTTTTCTCGTGCTTTGAAGTTTGCGCTGCCTTCTGAATAAGCCTGAGGTAAATATTTAAAAACAAGTCTGATAGCTTCGAGAGCCATTCCATTTGAGAACTCTGATGCCAAAACAGATACGTAAGCTTCAATGGCATGAACTAAAGCATCTATCCCTGACGCTGCAGTGAGACTTTTGGGCATATCTGACATAAGCTCTGCATCTATAATGGCCATGTCGGGAGTTAGCTCATAATCTGCTAACGGGTATTTGACACCTGTTGTTTCATCGGTTATAACCGCAAAAGGTGTTACCTCAGAACCGGTGCCGGCTGAAGTCGGTATAGCAACCATTATGGCTTTTTTGCCTAAAGTTGGAAACTTGTAAACTCGTTTTCTGATATCCATAAAACGCATTGCTAAGTCTTCGAACCTGACTTCAGGATGCTCATACATTACCCACATAATTTTTGCTGCATCCATTGGCGAGCCGCCACCTAAGGCTATGATTGTGTCAGGCTCAAACGATATCATTTCTTGAACACCTCGGCGAGCAACGGCCAAAGTCGGGTCAGGTTCAACTCCCGTAAAAATTTTAATCTCTATTCCGTTGCTTTCTAAAACATGCGTAATTTTATCTACAAATCCTTTATCGAATAAAAATTTGTCGGTTACAATAAAAGCACGTTTTTTACCCAAATCCTTTAATTCATCAATGGCAATGCTTAAACACCCGTATTTGAAATAAACTCTTTCCGGCACTCTAAACCACAACATATTTTCTCGTCTTTCTGCTACAGTCTTTATATTTAGCAAATGTTTGACTCCTACATTCTCAGAAATACTGTTTCCGCCCCAAGATCCGCATCCCAATGTTAATGACGGAGCCAGTTTGAAATTGTAAATGTCGCCGATAGCACCTTGTGAAGAAGGCATATTCAAAATTACGCGCCCTGTTTTCATTTTTGCGCTAAACTGTGCTATTCGATCTTTAGAGGTGTTTTGGTCGGTGTAAAGAACAGATGTGTGCCCAAATCCGCCATGCTCAACCAAAGTTTCAGCCATATTTACGGCTTCATCAAAAGACTGAGCTCTATACATAGCAAGCACAGGGGAAAGTTTCTCGTGTGCAAAAGGTTCAGACAATTCGACTGAGTCTACTTCTCCAATTAGAATTTTAGTATCTTGGGAAACTTGTATTCCTGCCATTTCTGCTATTCTCGCAGCACTCTGCCCAACTATATTTGCGTTAAGTTTTCCATTGATTAAAATTATTTGTCTTACAGAGTCAATTTCATCTTCTTTTAAAACATATGCTCCTCTGGCAATGAATTCGTCTCTGACGGAATCATATATTTCATCTAAAACGATTACCGATTGTTCAGATGCGCAAATGACTCCATTATCAAAACTTTTTGAAAGTAAAATTGAGTTTACAGCCATTTTAATGTGTGCTGTTTCATCAATTATTGCCGGTGTATTACCGGCTCCTACTCCGATAGCCGGTTTGCCTGATGAATAAGCTGCTTTTACCATTCCCGGACCGCCCGTTGCTAAGGTTAGATCTGTTTCACGCATCACACTTTGAGACAATTCAACAGAAGGTTCGTCTATCCAAGCAATTATGTTTTCAGGTGCTCCGGCTTTAAGAGCTGCCTCATATACTATTCGGGCGGCTTCAATTGTTGAATTTTTTGCTCTGGGGTGTGGCGAAAATATTATGCCATTTCGTGTTTTTAAAGCTAATAAAGCTTTGAATATTGCTGTGGAAGTCGGATTGGTTGTAGGAACAACAGCGGCAATTACGCCAATGGGCTCTGCTATTTTAGTGATTCCAAATGATTTGTCGTATTCGATTACGCCACAGGTTTTGTCATCTTTGTATTGGTTGTAAATATATTCTGAAGCAAAGTGATTTTTTATCACCTTATCTTCAACAATGCCCATACCTGTTTCTTCATAAGCTAATTTAGCAAGTTTAATTCTGTTGTTGTTTGCCGCCATAGCAGCTTGTCGAAATATTTCATCAACCTGTTTCTGAGAAAAACTAGAGAATATTTTCTGCGCCGCTCGAACTTTTTCGATTGTGGTTTTTAGGGTTTCAAGGTTGTTTACTGTCATAAGAAAATCCTTTCTGAAGTTCAGATATGTGGAAGCAAGACAGGAAAATTAAAAAACGTTTTTTTACTTAACCATGTGAAATATATCACAAACTTTTTGATAGTGCAAGTGAAATTTTTCACAAACTTTTTGATAGGTTATTATTTAATTTTGTATCCTTTGTTTTTGAGCATTTTCTCTCATTTCATTTTTTCATTTTGCTTTGTTATATTTTATCCCATTTTGTTGTGTTTCATTTATATTTCTATTGTTATTTTTGTTTTCTTAAAAAAAATTCGTTTCAGGTAAAAAATTTGACTTGTTTATGCGCTTATGATAGCCTCACTTGAAGGGAATGAAGTGCTCCCTTGGCTTGCCTAAACCGCTAATAACAGCTGATGACTTCTGTATAACGCAGAAGTCATCTGTTTTTTTAGCAACAGATAAGGAGCTTATATGCTTTTAAGCGTAGCGTTAATAATGATTACCGGGTTAATTGCGGGATATTTGCTTTCAAGAATCGGTTTGCCATATATAATCGGAATGCTTATAAGTGGCGCATTGTTGGGGCCTCATTTTTTTAACTTATTAGATGCCAATATTTTGCTTATTTCGGGAGATTTACGCAAAATAGCTTTGATAATAATTCTCACAAAAGCAGGTCTTTCGCTTGATATACAAGACTTAAAAAAGGTAGGTCGTCCTGCTATTTTAATGAGCTTTTTACCGGCTTTGTTTGAGATCACTTCTTACATGTTGTTTGCTCCATATTTTTTAGGAATAACAGTTGTAGAGGCCGGAATAATGGGTGCTGTAATTAGTGCTGTTTCTCCGGCTGTAGTTATTCCCAAAATGACAAAGCTGATTGAAGAGGGGCGTGGCACAAATCGCAGAATTCCGCAAATGCTTATAGCGGGAGCATCTGCTGATGATGTTTTTGTAATAGTTGTTTTCACTTCTATGTTGTCTTTGGCAAACGGATGTGAATTTGGATTAAGCAGCCTGTCTAAAATTCCTGTTTCAATTGTGTCTGGTATTTTACTTGGAGCTGTTGTGGGTTACTGTTTGGTACATTTTTTTAAAGCTTTTCATATGCGAGATACCATAAAGGTTGTAATCATTCTTTCGTTATCTTTTCTTGTGGTTACTTTAGAGTCTGCACTAGAAAATTATTTGCCTATGTCCGGCTTGCTGGCTGTAATGGGCTTAGCAATATCAATATATGAGTTTTACCCTGTTTTAGCGGGGCGTATATCATTAAAGTTTGGAAAAATGTGGGTGTTTGCAGAAATATTATTATTTGTGCTTGTCGGTGCGTTTGTTGATTTTAAGCAGATTTTAGCTTCCGGTATTATGATGCTTTTAGTTTTATTGATTGGTTTGATATTTAGATTATTTGGAATGTTTTTATGTCTTGTAAAAACTCCTTTAAATTTTAAAGAGAAACTTTTTTGTATGTTTGCAGAAATTCCAAAAGCTACGGTTCAGGCTGCAATAGGTGGTGTGCCGTTAGCTTTAGGTTTGCAGTGCGGTAACTCTGTGTTGGCGATGGCGGTTCTTTCAATCGTAGTCACAGCTCCGATAGGGGCTTTTCTAATTGATTTTACGGCTGACAAATATCTTGAAAAAGGCCCCTCAAAAATTTGATTTTAATTTTTTATGTGATATAATCCTAGCCTACCATGATACTCGAAAATATTAACTCACCACAAGATTTGAAAAACCTCTCTTCCGAAGAGCTTAAGATTTTAAGCGATGAAATTCGTAAGAGAATTATTGATGTGGTTTCTAAAAACGGCGGACATCTGGCTAGTAATCTTGGTGTGGTTGAGTTGACTCTCGCAATACATCGCGTCTTCCATGCTCCTACAGATAATATTATTTGGGATGTAGGTCATCAGTCTTACACTCACAAAATAATTACCGGTCGTAATGCCACATTTGATACTTTAAGAAAAAAAGATGGCATAAGCGGGTTTCCAAAAATATCAGAAAGCAAATTTGATGCTTTTAATACGGGGCATAGCTCTACTTCAATATCTGCCGCACAGGGTATTCAAATTGCTCGTGAGACGTTTAATTTGCCCGGAAAAACCGTTGCGGTTATAGGAGATGGCGCTTTAACCGGGGGCATGTCTTTCGAAGCGCTAAATTATGCCGGCCATAAAAAAAATAATTTAGTTGTAATATTAAATGATAATGAAATGTCAATTTCAGCAAATGTCGGTGCTGTGGCTATGTATTTGCATAGGTTGCGCTTAGAGCCGGCGTTTACAACCCCTAAAGATTATTTGGCTTACGTGCTTAAGCAGATTCCGGGTTTTGGAACTCGCTTATATAATATTTTGAGTCGAATTGAAGGCAGCTTTAAGTATTTACTTACCCCCGGAATGCTTTTTGAAGAACTGGGTTTTAAATATTTCGGTCCTATTAATGGCTATGATTTTGATGTCTTAGAAAGAGCTTTGCAAAGAGCTAAAGATCGAAACGGTCCCGTTATTGTTCATGTGCTTACCCAAAAAGGAAAAGGTTACCAACCTGCAGAGTGCCAGTCTAACAAATTTCATGGAGTTGGCCCATTTGAAATAGACACAGGCAATGTTATATGTTCTGATGATCCCAACAAAAAGACTTTTACAGCCGTATTTGGTGATAAAATATGTGAAATGGCCCGAGAAAATAAAAATATTGTCGCAATTACGGCGGCCATGGAAGAAGGAACAGGCTTAACCGGATTTGCTAAAGAATTTCCGAATAGATTTTTTGATGTGGGAATAGCTGAACAACACGCGGTTACAATGGCAGCGGGAATGGCAAAAGCAGGCTTAAAGCCTTTTGTCTCGATATATTCAACTTTTATGCAAAGAGCATATGATCAGGTTTTGCACGATGTTGCTCTTATGAATTTGCCTGTAGTGTTTTGCCTTGATAGAGCCGGTTTAGTAGGTGAAGACGGTCCAACTCACCATGGTGTTTTTGATATTTCAATTTTTAGAACTATACCGGGAATTGAGATCCTTGCTCCGGGCGATGAGTCAGAGTTTCGTGATATGCTTGAGTATGCTTCTAAAAAATCTTCGCCGATTATTATCAGGTATCCCAGAGGTAAAGTGTTTGAGAAAATAACAGATCAAAAAGATCACTTGCCATTATTTGAGGGCAAGTCCGAAGTCTTGATTGATGGTAAAGATGTCACAGTGTTTGCGTTGGGCAATACTCTTAAAAATACTTTCGATGCAGCAAAAATTCTCTCTGACGAAGGAATTTCAGTAAAGCTGATAAACCCAAGATTTGTAAAGCCGTTTGATGACAGCGAATTAAAAAATGCAATAAATCACAATATGCCTGTTGTTACAGTTGAAGATAACGTATTGGCCGGTGGTTTTGGCAGTATGGTTTCAGAAAAAATTGCAGACCTTGGATCTAAAGTTCCTATTTGTCGAATCGGCATTCCGGATACTTTTATTGAACATGCTTCTGTAAAAGAACTGCATAAACTTGTTGGTCTTGATACAAACGGCATAGTATCAAAAATTAAACTCTTTTTATCTTAATTGTGCCAATATTGTCGCATTAAGACATATTAGACGCACTTCAGAAATATCTTTGACGATTTTTCAAGTTATAGCTTAATAAAAGTCTTGGCAAGATAATTGCTAATAAGAATTATACATTATTTTTATTATTTTTATGGAGCTTATTATGAAAACTTTACAAGAGTGGTTAGAGAAAAACAATCCGTTATACCTGATCAGTGTGCTTTTTATGCTTTTGGGACTTTATTTGGCGGGCACAACCATTGATAATCCCGACGAAGTGTCTGTTACCGCGATTTTGAGTATATTTGCCATACAAAACGTTTATGAGCTGATCGTTGTGGGTATGGCAATTTATCTATTAAAAAATAAAATCCAAAGTGAACATGGCAAAATGTTGCTTGCTTTTGGACTTATTTTAATGGGTGATATCACTTTTTACCAAGTAAGAATTTCTTCTTTAAGCACTTTAATCGGTTGGGGCGCTACGTCTATGTACATCGTATTAGCGCTCGTTAAATTTTATGCAGTAATTAAAATGTTAAACCTTAAGGTTTATAAGAGTAGAATTCTATTTCTGTTTTCTTCGTTTTTGCTGGTTTGGATTTCTCCAAAGCTAACTTATCTAATTCTTGATTCAACAAACTTTAAGTATGTGTCTGATGTCCCTATAATTTACTATATTTGGCTGGCTGCGGCGTTAATACAGCTTCCATTTATCGTAGAAAATTGGAACAAACCTGAGATTCAAGTGCCAATAAGCAATTCCTACTTAGGTAATGAAACTCAAGTATGGCGCTGGGGAATGATTTTCGCGTTTTTTCTTTTGCCAATACAACTTTTTCTGAATGTCATGGATTCTTATAAAATTATGATGACAAATGTGCCTATGGAAACAGTAATTTTACCTTGGGTGATGTGCAGTGTGTATTTTTGCAAAAGCATGTGGCTCAATTTATTTGGTGAATATGAGAAAAAAATAGATAATACTGTTCTTATAGTTTCGTTTTTAATAATATTTTTCAGACCCCATTTTTCCTTTACAGTACAATTTATTAACTCTGTGTTTTTATTGGTTTTATCATCAGCAGTATGGCTTAGCCGCAGAAACAAAGTGGGGGCTTTTGTATTTGGACTTTCAGCAACTTTAAGTTTTGGTAATGTTATATCGGGTAGTCTGGAACTGTTTGCCGAAGATGTTAAAGATGTTTCAAATTCTTTTATGAAGAATCTAGAAGAAATATCCAACTATATTTGTGACAGCATAATTTATTTTAAAAGAAGTATCACCAAAACCATGCTAGCGTTTATCTTTATTCTTGTTTCGTTTGTTTTTCTTACCTTGGGATTCAAAATGAGCGTTAAGAAAAAAGACGATTTAAACAAAGAATATGATTTGAATGAAGAAGACGACCAAAATAAAAAAGGTAATAATGAACCCGATAATGAAGAAAAATGATCGGGCGGTGTATTATAAATTTTCTTGAAGACTTACAAGTTATGGTATAACCTTGATGCAAATCAAAATAAACGGAGAAAAATAGATGTATACTGAGTATCATTCTTGGCACAGTCCTGTGATCGGTCATGAAATGCGTCTAAAAGTGTATGGTCATTACGGAAGGCCTTTATTGGTTTTCCCTTGTGCCGGGGGCTCTGTAAATGAATTCGAAGATTTTGGCATGCTTGAGGTTGTAAAAGATCAAGTTGAAGCAGGCAAAGTTAAAATATTTTGCATTGATAGTCTTGATAACGAATCTTTTTTAAAAAAAGATGGTCACATGGGCGATAATGTGTTTAGACACGAAGCATACAATTCTTATGTAGTAAATGAAGTTGTTCCCTTTATTAAGGATAGCTGCAAGAGCGATGTAAAAATAGCTTTAACAGGTAATAGTATGGGTGCATACCATTCGGTTAACTTCCTTTTGCGGCATCCCGACATTTTTGATGCTTGTATTGCATTAGGCGGAGTTTATACTCTCAAACAAGTTGTTGGTGATTATTGGGATAACAATGTTTATTATAATTCTCCATTAGACTATTTGCCGGGTTTAACCGATGGAAGAATTCTTGACGAAATCAGAAGAGCAAAAATTATTATCTGCACAGGTCAAGGACCCTGGGAATACCCCGAAGATACCAAAAGAATAAAAGAAATTTTTGAGCAGAAAAATATACCTGCTTGGGTTGATTTATGGGGTTTTGACGTTGATCATGACTGGCCATGGTGGAAAATAATGATGAGATATTTCTTACCGCACATATTGTAATAGTGTTTTGAAAGCATGTTAAATCAGCCTGATTACACAAGATACGCAGAATATTACGACTTTTTTGAGTTGGCCGGGTTTTCAGAATCAAAAGACATGAATTGTTTTTTGGATGATTTGTTTACCATCAATGGAGTAAAAACTGTTGTGGATTTTGCCTGTGGAACCGGGGCACAAACAATAGGTTTGGCAAAAGCCGGTTTTAAACTTACAGCCAGTGATTTAAACCCTGAAATGGTAAAATTCGCTCAAAAAAAGTCAAAAAGGTTAAAAAACATAACCTTTTACTGCGGTGATATGTGCTATGAAAAATACGGAAAATTTGACGCGGCAATATGTATATTTAATGCAATTGGGCACCTTAGCAGGTCTGATTTTTTGAAGTTTTTATCTAATGCTAAAGATAATCTGAATGCCGGCGGGTTGCTGGTATTCGACATACTTAACTACGAGGCAATGAAAACCTCTATTTTTGACGAGTATGCACACATGAGCAAAGAGGTAATAATTAAAGATCACTTGATAAGCCATGTTCGTAACTGCACACTAAATAAAAGAAAAAAGCAAATAGATATATCTTCTTTGATTTGCTGCCAAGATGGAATTCATAAACCGAAAAAATGGTCTGAAAGCTGGCAAATGCAGATATACACGTCTGATCAGATTGTGAGTTTACTGAACAAAGCAGGATTCAAAGAAATAAATATCTTTGGTCAAAATGGAACTCCATTTAATAATGATGTATCTGATTCGATTTTGGCCGTGGCACAAAAATAATATATATCGAGGTAAAATATGACAACAGCACGCGCAAGACACATACTTGTTAAAGAAAAAAAGGAATGCTTAGATTTGCTTGAACAGATTAACGCCGGGGCAGACTTTGCAGCATTGGCAGAAAAACATTCGCAGTGCCCTTCCGGAAAACAGGGAGGCGACTTGGGTGAATTTAAGCCGGGTATGATGGTAAAAGAATTTGATAAAGTAGTTTTTTCGGGTAACTTAAATGAAGTTTATGGACCGATAAAGACGCAGTTTGGTTTTCATTTGATAGAAATTTTAGAACGCAAATAAAGAAAGAGACATTATGCAGGTTAAACCCGGAAATCCTTATCCGCTTGGCGCGAGCTATGACGGCAAAGGTGTAAATTTTGCTTTATACAGTGAACAGGCTCAGGGAGTAGATTTATGCCTATTTGATGAACAAAGGGCTGAGGTAAGAATTCCTTTGCGCCATAGAACAGCATTTGTGTGGCATATTTATATTGCGGGCCTTAAGCCCAAGCAGTTGTATGCATACAGAGTGTATGGAGATTATAAGCCGGAAGCCGGTTTAAGATTTAATCCGCGGGTACTGTTGATGGACCCTTATGCAAAAGCTCTTAACGCAATCGAAAATCACAAAGAGGGCATACACGCATATAATCTTTTCAGTCCTAATAAAGATCTTGAAGAGGGGATGAGCTATGCTTCCGGAACGCCGTTGTCAATAGTGGTTGATTCCGAGTTTGATTGGGAAGGTGATGTTAAGCCAAAACACCCATTTCACCGCTCTGTTATTTACGAAGTGCACGTAAAGGGAATAACGCAAACTCATCCTGATATTGCTGAAGAAATCAGGGGAACATATGCAGGACTGGCTTCTGATGAAGTTATAAAGTATCTTAAAGATTTAGGAATTACTACAGTTGAACTTTTGCCTGTGCACCAGCATATTGATGACCCGTTTTTGTATGATAAAGGGTTGGCAAATTATTGGGGCTATAGCACTTTGTCGTTCTTTAGCCCCGAAATCAGATATGCTTCAGACAAGTCTCCCGGCGGAGCAGTTCGCGAATTTAAAGAGATGGTAAAAAAACTGCATAAAGCCGGTCTTGAAGTGATTCTGGACGTTGTTTACAATCATACCTGCGAAGGCAATAATGAAGGGCCTACAATGTGTTATAAAGGCATTGATAATTTAACATATTACAGGCTGCAAAAAGATAATAAAAGGTTTTACAAAGATTATACGGGAACAGGTAATACGATTAACGTTGTAAGCCCTCAGACATTACAACTTATAATGGATTCACTCAGATACTGGGTAACAGAAATGCATGTAGATGGATTCAGGTTCGATCTGTGCTCGACATTAGCGCGTGAAATGCATTATTGGAACCAGCTTTCGAGCTTTTTTAATATTATTCACCAAGACCCTACAATCAGTCAGGTTAAATTGATTGCAGAACCGTGGGATGTCGGTGAGGGTGGGTACCAAGTCGGGAATTTTCCTGTTTTGTGGGCGGAATGGAATGCAAAATACAGAGATGTAATGCGTTCATTCTGGAAAGGTGACGGCGGTTGTGTCGGTGAAATGGGCTACCGTCTTACCGGCAGCAGCGATTTATATGAAAACGATGGACGCAGGCCATATATGAGCGTTAATTTTGTTACTGCTCATGATGGTTTTACTTTAAGAGATTTGGTTTCATATAATGAAAAGCACAACGAAAATAATCTTGAAAGCAATCGTGATGGAACCAATGATAACAGGTCATGGAATCACGGTATTGAGGGTGAAACTACCAATACAGAGATCAAAGAATTAAGAAATAGACAGATGCGTAATTTTTTGGCGACACTGATGTTTTCGCAAGGAACACCAATGTTGTGTGGCGGTGATGAAATACGAAGAACCCAAAAGGGTAATAATAACGCATACTGTCAAGACAACGAAATAAGCTGGTTTGACTGGCAACTTGATGAAGAAAGTCAAAAAATGCTTCAGTTTGCCAAAAAAGTTATAAAAATTAGGCGTGACCACCCTGTTTTACATAGAACTAAGTTCTTTCAAGGGCGACTAATAAGAGGAAGTAATGTAAGAGATATTATATGGTATAAACCTGATGGAAGCGAAATGGACGATCAATCTTGGTCAAGTCATCATACTCGAAGCCTAAGCATGTTTTTGGCAGGAAGCGGTGTAGATGATGTTGATGAGAACGGAATACCGCTTCATGACGATAATCTTCTGCTTATGTTTAACGCATCAAATGAAGATAGAGTGTTTGTTTTACCAAAATTTGAAGCGCATTGGGAGTTGATGGTTTCAACTTTTGATCCTAATGCAGAAGAATTGGTTTTCTCGGGTCAAAGCACAAAATTGAAAAGCAGATCGCTAAAGCTGTTCAGGTGCTGTCAGAAAGTAAATCCGTAATATAAGACTTTTCAGAAAGCAGCATTAAAAAGGCAGATCTTTTTAATGCTGCTTTTTTAATATAAATAAAAGCCTTGTGAGTTTTTTCACAATCTATTATAATGTTTTTAGATGGTTTTAAGAAAATAAATCGGAGGCGTTTATGAGCAATATTTCCGATTCGACAATTGCAAAAAAACATGAAGTCGTTTTATGCATGGGCAGTGCTTGTTTTACAAGAGGCAATAGGTTAAGTGTTGAAATAATTACTGAGTATTTGAAAAACAATAGAGAAATTGCCGAAAACATTGAATTTCGAGGTTGTTTATGCTCAGAAAGGTGCAAATCCGCTCCTGTGATAAAAATTGATGAAAAGGTATACGAACAGGTTCCTCCACAGTCGGTTGCAGAACTGTTGAAACATGCTATCGAAGAGTCGGAGATGACCCATGAATGAATTAAGACCCATATATACAAAAAAAGCTGATTGCCAAGATTGTTATAAATGCGTTAGAGAGTGCCCTGTAAAGGCTATTAAAATTGAAGATAACAGTGCTTGTATTGTTGATGAATTGTGTATTCATTGCGGAAAATGCGTTTTAGTTTGTCCTTCCGGTGCAAAAAAGATTCGTAATGATGTTGCAAAAGTGAGACAGGCGCTAGACATGGGAAGAAACGTTATTCTTTCGGTAGCTCCTTCATGGCGCGCTGAATTTGTTGATTTACATTCATCACAGCTTATCTCAGCAATTAAAAAGTTGGGTTTTACTCAGGTGTCTGAAACGGCTATCGGTGCTCAGATGGTTTCAAAAGGTGTTGCTGATTTTATTGATAGTTCAGAAAGTAAATTGTTTCTTTCGACGGCTTGTCCAACAGTTGTTGAAATGATGTATAAATATTATCCAAAGTTTGTTCCTTATTTTACTCCGTTGGTTTCGCCTCTTGCGGCACATGTTAAATACTTGGCAACTATATCAGCTCCAAATACTCAGTTTGCTTTTGTTGGACCTTGTGCGGCTAAAAAAGTCGAATTTGACTTGTTTAATGAGCAAATTTTAGCTGCTTTGACTTTTGAGAATTTGCATAAATGGTTTGAAGAGTCAAATATTGACCCATATGCTTTAAATATTAATAACTCTGAAACGTTTTACCCTTTTGATTCTTCAGATGGTGGGCTATACCCAATAGATGGAGGCATGATCGCGGGTATAAAAGGTCGCTTGAAAAAACGCGATGTGGAGTTTATGTCTTTTTCCGGAATTAAAGCCATAAATGCCGCAATGGGAGATTTAGATAAAATTTCACCTAACAGGCAGATTTTTATTGAGCTTTTGGCTTGTGGCGGAGGATGCGTAAATGGTCCCGGTATGAGGCATAAAGACTCTACTGTTCTTAAACGTGATAATGTTTACAGCAATGTAGTAAAGATAATAGACACAGAGAAGCCGTTATATGGAATTGACATAGCTGCAGATATAAAAATTAAGCCAATAAGTGCAGGAGTTTATCCTGAACCTATGATTAGAAGTGCTTTGCAAAGAGTTGGCAAAACGTCTTTAAAAGACGAGTTAAATTGTGGCAGCTGCGGCTACGATTCGTGTCGTGATTTTGCAGTTGCTCTTTTAAATGGAAAAGCGATGGAAAACATGTGTGCATCTTATATGCGCAAGCTAGCCAGTAAAAAGGCAAATGCATTAATTAAGGCAATGCCTGCAGGTGTTGTAATTGCTGACTCGGCAATGCGAATTATTGAGTGTAACAGGCATTTTGCATCGATTTTCGGTTCAGAAATAGAGATGATTTTTGAGGCAACTCCGGGATTAGAAGGGGCTATGTTGAATAAAATAGTTCCATTTTATAAGCTTTTTCAAAAAGTATTGGTAACAGGCGAGGATTTGGTTGATTACGAGATGGATTACAACAGTCACAGATTGAATATTTCAGTTTTTTCCATAGAAAAAGACCAAGTGGTTGGCGCTGTAATTCAAGATGTAAGAGTTCCGCATGTTAGAAGAGAACAGGTGATAAAAAGAGTTGAAGAAGTAATTAAACTAAATTTGGAAACCGTTCAAAAAATAGCTTATTTGCTGGGCGAGAATGCTTCAGAAACAGAAATTCGTTTGAACAATGTATTAGAGGCCTTTAAAGAAACACCGGAGGTTGATAATGGAGTTCATGCCGAAAACATCTGATTGTGCCATAGAAGTTGATTATTGCCAAAAATACTGCGAAAAGAAGCGAATTGGCGGTGATGTTTTTTTATCTAAAAAATTAAAAGAGCAGAGCAGGGTGTTGGCTGTGCTTTCAGATGGTTTGGGAAGTGGCGTTAAAGCAGGTGTTTTAGCAACTTTAACCTCAGTTATGGGTCTTAACTACATGGGAAGCTTCAGAGACCCTGCCAAAGCTGCGAAGAGTATAATGGAAACATTGCCTGTCTGTTCGAAAAGACATATAAGTTACAGTACCTTTTCGATGGTTGATATAGATTTTGACAAAGAAGTAAGAATTGTAGAATATGATAATCCGCCGGTTTTGATTACCCGCAACGGTTCTCTTATGGACACGAAAAAACAAAAAGCAGACGTATTAAGAGCAGATAAAGAGCCGGTGCAGATACAGGTTTCAGGCTTTGATGCAAAAATAGGCGATAGAATAGTAATGTTTTCTGACGGTGTCAGTCAAAGCGGAATCGGCAGCAAAGAGCTTCCGTTTGGCTGGGGCATAGAGAGGGTGAGCGATTTTATACTGGAAAAAATAGCATTAAACCCTGAAATATCTGCTCATGAGCTTTCTCGAGCTATTGTAGAAAAATCATGGTTAAATAATTCACATAAAGCCTTAGATGATATTACTTGCGGTGTAATTTACTTTCGAAATCCAAGGCGCTTGTTAATAATGACAGGCCCGCCATATGACCGTCAAAAGGACAAACTACTTGCATCGCTTGTAGAAGAGTTTCCCGGCAAAAAAATAATATGTGGAGGCACTACCGCAAATATTATTTCAAGAGAAACGGGGCGAAAGGTTCAGGTAAGACTTGATCGACTGAGTGCTGATTTGCCTCCAGAGTCAATAATGGACGGTGCAGATTTGGTAACTGAAGGCATTTTAACGATTGGCAGAGCTGCAAAATATCTTGAAAATAAAACTGAGCTAGATTTGTTTACAGATGACCCGGGGGCAAAGATTGTTAAATTGATGCTTGACAGCGATGTTATCAATTTTGTTGTGGGCACCAGAATCAATGAGTTCCATCAAGACCCCAATATGCCTGTTGACTTAGAAATTAGAAGAAATGTCATAAAGAAAATATCGAAACTGCTTGAAGAGCAATATTATAAAGAAACTACCATTCAATATATTTAACATAAGGAGTCTGTTGTGAGTAAAAAGTTTAAAGTTTCTATTTGTTCCGGCACTACCTGTTATGTCTTGGGCGGAGCACAGATGATGCTCTTAGAAGATTGTTTGCCTGTTGACATCAAAGACGATGTTGAGGTTGTGGGTTCATCTTGTCTTCAAAAGTGTCATGAGCCAAATGCTAAGCCGCCTTTTGTTCAAATTAACGATTATGTTATGGAATCGGCAAGTCTGACAAAGGTTATTGATTACATCCGAGAACACAGATAAATATATGAATTACATAAATAACGCAGCAATAATTAAAAGACAAGTTATGGTTCGTTTGGCAAAGTTAATATTTGACGATACTTTAAAAGACAACATAGACCTTATTCCCGTTTTAATGACTCCCAAAAACTCAGAATCAGTTAGATGCTGCATTCATCATGACCGGGCTGTTCTAAAAAGCAGAGTAAAGGTTTTGCTTGGTTTTACTGCAGCAAGCGACACTCAAGCTGATGAAGTTAAATTATTGAAAGAGTATGCCGGCGATGCAGAACAGCAAGGCGAAGACAGGTTCGACGACAGAATTTTGACAGTTATAGACGATGCTTGTTCTGCGTGCATTAGAGCTAAATACCAGGTTACTAATGCTTGCAGAGGCTGTGTGGCACGACCGTGTATAATGAATTGTCCTAAAAAAGCTATTCGCTTTGAACGCGGCCATGCAATAATTGATGAAAATTTATGTGTCAGCTGCGGAATTTGCGAAAAGGTATGCCCTTATCATGCCATAGTTTATCAGCCGATTCCTTGCGAGGAAGCGTGCCCTGTTAATGCGATAAGCAAAGATGAATTTGGCAAAGAAAAAATAGATCCGCAAAAGTGTGTTTACTGCGGTAAGTGCATGTTGGCTTGCCCGTTTGGGGCCATAATGGAACGTTCTGAAATGTTTGATATTTTAAGAGACATAAAGAATCGTGATAAAATGACGGTAGCTATGGTCGCGCCATCTATTGCAGGGCAATTTAACACAGATTTCGGCAAAATAGTGTCGGCCCTTAAAAAACTAGGTTTTGATAAAGTAGTTGAAGTCGCTTATGGCGCAGATATTACAGCTCAGAAAGAAACTGAAGAGTTTATAGAACGCCTTGGACATAAACAAACGCTTATGACGTCGTCTTGTTGTCCTGCTTATGTTCAGATTATTAAAAAGCATATTCCATCAATGCGCTCTTATGTGTCAGACACCTATAGTCCCATGATATACACGGGCGAGTGGGTTTCAAACCAGTGGCCCGGGGCAGCCCGCGTTTTTATAGGCCCTTGCGTAGCAAAGAGGTTTGAGGCACGCGAATCAGCTTATGTTGACAATGTTATGACCTATGAAGAGCTTGGATCGATTCTTATAGCCGCCGGTGTTGATGTGGTTGAGTGTGATGATCAAGAACCTGATAAATCTGCAAGTATTATTGGAAGGGGCTTTGCCGTGTCGGGCGGTGTTTCGAATGCTGTTCTTGCAAGCGCTGCCTCCAGAGGTGTAAATGCAGTAGGCAAGCCAATTAATGGAATTAATAACAAAACTGTTTCGCTGTTGAAAGTATTGGATAAAACTATTAAAGAGCCGGCATTTATAGAGGTAATGACCTGTGAGGGCGGTTGTCTTAACGGGCCGGGAGTGACGAGCAGTCCTGTTGTTGCGAAAAAATTCCTTGATAAGATGCTTAAATAAGAATTATAAAGCATATTTTTTAAAAATAGATTGTTATAACACCGTGTTTTCAGATAGAATAATACAAGTTAAAATCTGAAATACGGAGATAATAATTGTTTAAAAGAATGCTTAAAGGGTTCGTTATCGCTTTTGTCTTTTTACTCGGCTTAAACGCGGCCGCAGCTGATGATATTAATATCTATTTCGGCCCTAAAGGCGGTTTTAGCCCTGATAATAATTCGAGAAAGCTTGTTTTTTCTGACAATATAGCCCGAAAAGCTACTTTGTCTAATTCAATAAAATATGCTTTTGACAAGTTGGAACCGGGCAGTACTGCAAAAGTTGCTATGTATTCCATGAGCGATTACGGATGTCTTGATGCGATGATCAAAGCTGCAGCAGACAAAAATGTGAAAGTGCTCCTGCTGTTAGACGGTGTAACTTCTTGGGCTAAAGAAAGCCGTGATAAAATCGCAAGCGTAATTGAAAAGGGTGCAAAAAAAGCAAAAGAAGAAGGCAAAACCTTTGATTTTACTTTGGCAGCGGTTACTGATAAAGCTATGAAAAGGAACAAGCGAGAATTGACCTTAGATGACGGAACGATCATTTATGGAACAATGCATGAAAAATTCGGTATTTTTTATGCCCCTAATAATCCTATTCCTCATAGTTGTTTCAATGGCAGCGCCAATATTTCGGTAACTTCAGATCAAATATATGGGGAAAACAGAGTCTTCTTTGATAACCAGCCTGCAGTGGCAAGACTTCTCGCAGAAGAATTTGCAAGACTTTGGAACGAATATTCAGAAGTTGTTTTCGGTGAATGGATTCCTGAAAAGTATATAGAAACCTCTCCTGTGCCGGGTTACACCAGAATTATTTTTAATTCTGAACCTAAAAACGAATTAGAGCTTACGCGCATTGATTCAGAGCTAATAAGCATGATTGGCAGAATTAAGCCTGAAGGCTCATTAGATCTGGGAATGTTCAGTCTTACCCGCACTGAACTGGCAGAAGCTATTCTTCTTGCAGCCGCCAGAAATCCAAATGCCAAGATAAGGCTTTTATTGGATCATGCCCAGTTAAATGATGAAGACCCTAAGGAAGGAAAATTGGGTCCTTGGCTTGAAAAACAGGCAAAAGAGCGCGATATTGCTAATATACAGGTAAGATACAGATTCAGAAAAAATGCATACGGTTATGATTCAGAAAAGAAAAAAGTTGGTCTTATAAGTTATTTAAGTTTGTTTTGGCATCACAAAAATTTGTGTGTCAATAATAATGAATTAGCTGTCGGAAGCTACAATTGGTCGAGCTCAGGCGAGTTTCTTAATTTTGAAAATGTAATGTTTTTCAATGCTCTTTACGAACATAATCAACAAATAATTGATGCTTTTAAAGCAGAATTTGATCATCTCTGGAACTCAGAAATACCAAAAAAAGCTGTAGACAAGCCCAGAAAAGGTGAGCCCCAAACTGTTACTCTTGCCGAAGGCAAGGCTTTGCACAATAAAATGATTAAGCTTTTGAGTAATAGAAACAATCAAAAAGTGCATTCGGCCCTAGACAGAGAAGCATTTAAAACCTATGATGAATTGAAAAAGGAAACGAAGCTATCAGATAAAAATCTGAAAAGTGCTTTAAAGAATCTTATTTCCGCCAATGTTATAGTCAAATACGCGAAAAAAGACGTAGAAGGGTATTCACAGGCAGATTAGTATGAAAACATTTATTGTTGAAAAAAGTATTATTGATTTGTTCGATCCTAACGATTTTAAGCAATTAGCGAAACTTGCGCATATTCATCGCATTAATTGTCTCGCCGGTCTAAAGTCGGCTTCTCATGGCTGGTTAGGTGCTTGTTTCTCCGGCATGGATATCCTTAGCAGTATTTATTACAGGTTTATTCCTAATCCATCGCTTGAAAGCACTCAAAGGGGTTCTTTGCATATGTCGAAAGGGCATGCTGCGATGGCTCAGTATGCAATTTTAGGGGCATTAGGGTGCTTTGAGCTGGAAAAGCTAAATACTTATAAGCAGTTTGATGGTTTACCGGCCCATTGTGACAGATCTGTGCCGGGGGTAGACTCTGACAGCGGTTCTCTCGGACAAGGTTTATCGAAGGCAATAGGCAATGCTTTAAGCAATAATATTGATTCTAAAGAAGTTAAACCTGTTTTTGCAATAATGGGCGACGGCGAAATGCAAGAAGGGCAGCTCTTTGAGGCTCTTTTAACTTTGGCAAAGCATAACCCGCGCGGTGTTGTTCCCATATTAGACAGAAATTATTTGCAGTCTGACAGTCGCACAGCAGACATTAAAGATGCAGCTGACTGGGTTAAGGTCTTCGAAGGCATTGGGTTAGTTGTGCACGAAATCGACGGCCATAACGTTGAACAGATTGTTGGTGCAATTGAAAAGGTTTTAAACGGCAGTAAGCCGGCAATAATAATTGCTCATACCATTAAAGGCGGAGGCTGCTCAATAACTGCGATGTCAAAAGATATTGGCAGAAGAGAGGGCGTGTGGCACGGTAAAATTCCCTCTGATGACGAATATCTGAAAATACTTGAAGAATTGGTCGGCAAAATCGACAATCAGTCGTTGAATCAGGCATTTAGCGACTATAAACAGGAATGCGCGTGCGATAGCCCACAAGAGCCCGATGAAAAAAAAGAGAACAAGAGCATGTCTACGGGTGAAGCTTTTACGGCAGCCCTTGCAAAGTATGCTAATGATAAAAATATTTTTGTATTAGATGCAGACTTAGAAAAATCATGCAAGCTTACTGAAGTTGCAAGGCTTTTTGACGAAAGATACATTGAAGTTGGAATAAGCGAACAAGATATGACTTCGATTGCAGCAGGAATAGGTTTAACAGGCAAAATTGCCGTTGTTAATACTTATGCTTCTTTCTTTAAACGTTCTCTTGACCAAATTTTTGCCGTTGCTACTGAAAAAGTTCCCGTGATTTTTGCGGCGCATTATTCCGGGGCAGATTATTTCACAGATGGCAAAAGTCATCAGGCTGTAAATGACATTGGTTTGATGCGATGTATTGGCGATATTGAAATGGTTGAGCCCGTTGACGAAAAAAGCACCGAGGCATTACTGACTTATAGTATTGAGCGGATGCGAAAGGAATTTTCCGAAACAGGAAAATGCAGACCAACTTATATCAGACTGCACAGAACGCCCTGTAACACGGGCATAGACTCTCCTTTGGCAGACTCAGGCTGTCGAAAATTTACATCGGCCTTAGAGTCGACAAAGCGTGGTGTCTTGTTTACTTCAGGACCGCATATGACGAAGACTGCTTTGAAATCGCAAACGGCGCTGGAAGACATTGGTATCGCCTTAGATGTGGTTATTGTTCAGCGGTTTACTGATGAAAACAAAATTTTGAAAAATTTGATAGCAAAATATAGCAATGTATTTACGCTTGAAGACCACAGGCGCGAGACCGGGCTAGGCGCTTTTATCGGGGCGCTGGGGTTCAAGAACCCTGTTAGAATAGGGGCAAGGGCTTATTCGCAGTCTGCATTAAGCTTGTTAGATATGCTTAAGTTCCATCAAATCAGGGTGGTCGATGTATGCGCTGTTGTGAATAAAGTTTTTGCGTGTAAAGATCATAAGTAAAGGAAAATGTAATGACGGCTTTTAAGTTTAATCACAATAATATAAACGTTCTTGATTTGCACAAGAGCTTAGATTTTTATCAAAAGGCTCTTGGCTTAAAAGAAGTAAAAAGAGTTGAGGCGGCAGATAACAGCTTTATTTTGGTTTATTTGGGCGACGGAAGCGGTGGACACACGCTTGAGCTTACTTGGCTCAGAGACAGAAAAGAACCCTATAATTTAGGCGAAAATGAGTTCCATATTGCCTTTACAACCGGTGATTTCGAGGCTGCACATAAACTGCATGAAAGTTTAGGGTGTATTTGTTTTGAAAATCACGCAATGAACATATATTTCATTGTTGATCCTGATGGATACTGGCTTGAAATAGTTCCAGAATCTATGATGAAGTAATTTTAATGGGGAAAAACAAAAAAGTTAGCAATAAACGTTTTTTGCTTTTGTTGATTTTGCTGGCGATTATCGCTATAACAGCGTTTTTTGCTTATAAAAGTTACAAAGCTCGACAAACCATAACTAAGCCGGTAACACCGGTTCAGGTTGTTGATAGTTTATTTATTAATGAGGCTGTAAAAAAGGCTACAGCAAACGCTGATAACCACGTTTACGGCGGTTATCCCATACCTAAAAAGAATCAAAATGTCAAAATCTTAAAAAATAGGGCATACACAGTTGGGTATTGCGAAAAGCGCAAAAATCCTCTTTGGGTTGGGTATAGATATGATGAAAAAAAAGGCAAAAACCATTTAAAAAGACCTTCCGGATTTAAAACAGATTCGCGAACGGATTCAAAAGTTAAAACATCTGTGTATACAAAATCAGGCTACGATAGGGGACATTTAGCCCCTAATGCGGGCATTGCTTTTAGATTTGGCGAAAAGGCACAGCTAGAAACGTTTTTAATGACGAATATTGTTCCGCAAACGCCAATATTGAACAGACAGGTTTGGAAGAGAGTTGAAGATGTTGAGAGTGAACTGGCAAACAAGTTCGAAAATGTTTGGGTTATAACGGGGCCTATTTTTGATGATGATGTCAAATTATTGAAAGATACGGTTGAAATTCCGGATGCATTTTACAAAATCATAATTGACGAAGAAAAGGATCGTATCAGAACCATTTCTTTTATCATGGACCAGGATGTAACCGGTAAAGAGCCGATAAAAGAGTTTTTTGCTACTATAGATGAAATTGAAGAAAGAAGCGGATTTGATTTTTTGGCGCCTTTAGATGATGTTTATGAAGAAAGCCTTGAAAAGCTTTTGCCTGAAATGATTTGGAAGTGAGTAAAAGATGAAAGCAAATGTAATTATAGTTATTGCAGGCTTAGTTTTTATGTCTGCAATATTATTTTATGTTTTTGGTGATACTCAAAGTGGAATTTATTCAATTGCAGAAATTAAATATATTGAAGAGGCTGAGCATGAGGAAACCGAATTAAATGATAAAGTTTATATTGTTGAATTAGAGCATGTTACAGGCGATTATAAAGGGCAAAGAATGGTTATTGACCATTTTGAGACAGAGGGCTCTGTATATAAGCTTAATCTAAAGCCGGGCGACATTGTATTGGCGGTAGTTGAAAAGCAAGAAGACCAATTGATTGTAGGAATAGATGAGCATTACAAATCACGCAAGATTATGGGAATGGCAGTATTTCTTTTGTTTGTTATTGCTCTTATTTCAGGTGTTAATGGCGTTAAGGCAATGCTAGCTCTTTTCTTTACTTTGATAATGATTTTTGGAGTAATGACTCATTATTTGTTGGCAGGATTTGCTCCATTGCCTTTGACTATTATTTGTGCGGCTGTAATAGTCCTTGTAAGCATTTTAATCATTGCCGGTTTTACTAAAAAAGCTTTGATTGCGGGAATTGGCACTTTATGCGGTGTTGTTTTGGCGGGCTTTTTCGGGTGGTCTTCTGCTATTTTCTTAAATTTGAGCGGATATAGCGGAGATGAAACCACTTATCTTCAAATTCTTAATTCTAATGTTGATCTTAAAGGCATTTTAGTCAGCGGAATAATCATCGGTGCTTTAGGTGCTGTTATGGATGTTTCGATTTCAATCGCGTCTTCTTTAAAAGAAATTTTTATAGCTAACCCTGATTATACAAAGAAAGAAATGTTTAAAAGCGGTATGAATATTGGGCGAGACATAATCGGTAGCATGGTAAATACTCTTATTTTGGCTTACACAGGTGCCTCATTATCTCTTATTCTTGTGTTTTCAATGCAACGAGAAGATTTTCCTTTAATTAAAATAATGAATATGGAATTTATTTGCACAGAAGTAGTTAGATCATTAGCGGGTTTGTTTGGAATGGTATTGGCAATTCCGATTACTGCTTTTGTGGGTTCAATTATTTATTTGCACAAAGACAAAAGAGTGGTATAATTTTAACCCACACTTTTTTTATCGGAGGAACTTATGACGATACTCGGAAGAGATGCAATTCTACAAGAAATAAAAAAAGGAAACATTAACATTACTCCCTTTGATGAGAAGATGTTAGGGCCTGCCAGTGTAGATTTGCACCTTTCAAATGCTTTTCGCGTTTTTGTTCATCTCCCGAATGCCCTATGTATGACAGCAGACATGGATTTTAAAGCCGCAACTAAAGGGGTTCTTGTTCCAGAAGGTGAAACTCTTACTTTGCTTCCGGGGCAAACACTTCTTGGAATCACAACAGAAAAAATAACCTTGAGCAATGGTATTTCGGGTTGGCTCGAAGGAAGAAGCCGCTTTGCAAGAGTCGGTTTGCTTGTGCACATTTCTGCTTCGTTTATGCAACCAGGAATCTCAAATCACCAAGTTCTCGAAATTTCAAATTTCGGTCCTATACCCTTAAAGCTTATCCCAAACACTCCCGTGTGTCAGTTTATATTCCAGAGATGCGAAGACCCCGGTCAGTATTCAGGTGTCTTTGCGGGACAAACTCCCGAAAATTTCTGGTTGGGCTAAAAATTAAAAACAGTTCGTGTAAAAACGAACTGTTTTTTTGTTTTAACGACTTATTTTTTAACTATATCAACATTATCAAGATCGTTAACCCTGAATTCTTCGACGTATTTTTCGCTTAGTGCTTCAAATTTTTCGTAGTATTCATCAAAGTTTTTAGGTTCTTTTCCATTGAGCTTAATTTTAAGGTCTCTTTCTGTGAGTCTGTTTACAAGCTCTGTCCAGAATGATTTTTCTTCAAACTCTTCAATAAAAGTTCGTGCTTCGGTGCCTTCTTCCCAGTCAGAGGTTGGAAAAAACTCATCAATGTCTTCAATATGTTCAATTTCTTCTTTCATTCCGTTTTGATAACCGGCACGATAGATTTTTTGAAGCACCTTCATATACTCGTCTTTTCTTTGATCATCTTCCTCGTCTAATGCAGTCAATACCCACTCAGCTATTGCTGCTATTTCAACAAGCTTTTTCAGTTGTGGTTTACTAAATGATATTTCCATTTTATTCCTTTATGCCGCTATTTTTTCTTCTCTAAGCAGTCTGCGAAGGACTTTACCCACAGAAGATTTGGGCAGTTCATTTCTAATTTCAATTTCCTTAGGCACTTTGTAGTTTGCCATGTGTTTTCGACAAAATTCAATAAGTTCTGTTGATTTTTCTAAGGCTTCTCCTTCTTTCAAAACAATAAAAGCTTTAACCGATTCGCCTCTAGTCTTGTTCGCAACACCTATTACTACGGCTTCTTTTACTTTAGAATGATTCAACAAGACTTCTTCAACTTCTCTTGGGTAAACATTGTATCCGCCGGTAAGAATTAAATCTTTTTTGCGGTCTGTTATGTAAAAGAAACCTTCTTTGTCACAACGTGCAATGTCGCCTGTGTGCAACCAACCATTGCGCAAAACTTCATTTGTCTGATCGGGTCTGTTAAAGTAGCCTTTCATAACCTGAGGCCCTCTGATGCAGAGTTCTCCTTCTTCTCCGTTCTTAAGTTCGACTGTTCCGGTTTCAATATCAACAATCTTAACTTCGGTTCCGGGAATCGGCAGTCCAATTGAGCCGGGAATATGTTTTCCTAATACAGAAGTAAAATGAGTAACAGGCGAAGCTTCGCTTAGACCGTATCCTTCAGAAATTTTTGCTCCTGTTTTGCTTTCAAACTCAATCATCTGAGCGACATGCAGTGGAGCAGAGCCGCTGATAATAAATTTTAAGGTTGATAAATCATAGCTGTCAATGTCTTTTTGACTGGTACAGGCATTGAAAATTGCCGGAGCAGAAGGCATACAAGTTGCTTTTTCTTCTTGAATAAGTTTTAAAAGCCCGCGCGGAGAAAACTGCGGAATTGGCAGCATGCAAGCAGAGAGCATTACCGGTATGATTACTGAAACTTGTAACCCATAGATATGGAAATATGGCAAAACACCTATAAAGCGTTCTCTGCCCGGTTCGAGTATTACTTCAAACATCTGGGATACTTGCTTAGCATTAGACCACAGATTTTTATGTGTAAGCATGCAGCCTTTCGAAATGCCGGTTGTGCCACCGGTATATTGCAACAATGCTAAATCATTTTCAATGTTTATGTTTTCACATATGTAACTTGAGGTCTCTTTTAAGAGAGATTTCCAGGGTTTAATGCGTTTATCTTCGTTTTCAATAAAGTTATTTGAAACCACAAAAACATTTTGAATATTTGTTTTATCAAGTATTGCTTTTATTTTTGGCAAAAATGGTTCGGCAGTAATCAGAGTTTTTATGCCCGAATCGTTATATTGATAAATCAGTTCTGATTCAGTGTATAAGGGGTTGGTCATTACTCCGACAAATCCGCCTCTAACTATGCTCCAAAAAGCAATTATAGTTTCTTTAAGGTTTGGAAGTAAAACTCCGACTCTGTCTTGTTTTGACAGACCAAGATTTTTAAGATTGCCGGCAATTAAACCGGTCAGGTTATTTAAGTCATTATATGTTATGACTTCTTTGCCTTCTTTTATTGATTCGCAGTCACCAAAATTAGCGGCAGCTTCTAATATCATATTTCCAAGAGGAATTGGAGTGCCGCAAAGTTCACAGTTCACATTTTTGTCATATTGAGAAACCCAAATTTTTTCTAACATTTTACACGCTCTTAATTAATATTTTTGTTATTTACTTCATATAACGGCAAAATTGTCTGTAAATTTAATTTTTTATTGACTAATTTAATATATGCGTTATACACTACGCGAAGCATTTTGACAATCGTTTTGTTAAAATGCGAAATTATTAGTCGGTCGGACCGGCGTTAAGGAGCCTCTAAGATGACAGTAGCGAAAAAAGGCGACTGGGTTTTTGTACACTATGTTGGAAAATTTGATTCCGGCGAAACTTTTGATTCTAGCTTAAGCGGCGCGCCTCTTGATTTTATTCTTGGTGAAGGCGATTTGATAGAAGGCTTCGATAAAAACGTTGAAGGCATGAAAATCGGTGATAAGAAAAATATCGTTCTTGAACCCGCTGAAGCCTACGGAGATTATAATGAAGAACAGGTTATGACCGTAGAGCGCGCAATGTTCGGCGAAGATTTTGAGCCCGAAGCAGATATGCAGCTTGCTCTTCAAATGGAAGACGGACAACGTGCATTAGCAACTATAACCGCTTTTGATGATAAGAGTGTTACACTTGATATGAATCATCCATTAGCCGGTAAAAAGCTTCATTTCGAACTTGAACTCATTGAAGTTAAAGACGCTTCTGAAAAGCCCGCACATTCTTGTGCCGGTTCTTGCGGCTCATGTGGCGGTTGCGGCGGCTAACATCTAATTTCTAATAAATAAAAAAAATCCCCCGCGAGGGGGAATTTTTTTGTTCGAGATTATTTTGCGGGGGATTTTACGATTTTTTGTCCCGGTGTTAGACCACTAACTACTTCTAGCATTCCATTGGTGCTTTTGATAGTTTTTACTTGGCGTCTGTAGAGAGCATTGTCTTTTAATTCGGTTACAGACTCAAGTTGCCCGGTCTTAGTTACGGCAGATTCGGGTATTAAGATAATATCTTTTGTAGACTTAAGGGGTATTTTTACGGTTCCATACATGCCGGGCATAAGCTCTGATGGGTCATTTATAGAGATTTTTGCTAAGAAAGTTCTGGTGCTTGGGTCGACATAAGGAACCACTTCAATTACTTTGCCCGTGTATTCTTTATCTAAGGCCGAAACTTTATAGATTACTTCTGTTCCGACAATAACATCTTTAACCAAGCTTTCTCTTATGGGAACTTCGAGCAACATGGTTTGCGGGTCGAAGATTCTTAGAATTACAGAAGATGGATTGCCTAAATCGCCCGGGTCAGCGAGTCTTTCGGCTACAATACCGTCGATTGGGCTTAAGACAGTTGCATATTCGTATCCGACTTCGGCTTGTTTAATGCTTTGTCCTGCCGCTGCTGCTTGAGCCTGCGCCGCTCTTTTTTGCTGTATAGCTTGTTGTCTTGCGGCTTCTGCTTGTTTAAGGGCAGTGCTTGCTTCGTCAAAGGTTCTTTTGGCTATCGCATTTTGTTCATACAGTGTTTTTGTTCTTTCGTGCTCTTTTTTAGCCAGTTCCAGTGCAGCTTCAGCAGATTTAATCTGTTCATTGGCGGCGGATATTGCAGCCGACACTGCGCGATACTGTTCTTGCCCTTGAGATACGGCGGCTTGCAGGTCTTTAGCGTCTAATACTGCAATAATGTCGCCGCGCTTAACGCTGTCACCGCTTCTAACTTTTACTTCAAGAATTCTGGCAATAATTCTGGGTATGACATCGATTTCATCGCGGCTTCTTATTGTTCCTATTGAATGGTAGTATTCGGACTGTGATTCTTTTTCAATGGTTAATGTATCTTGGGCTGTGATTTCAAAAGCTTTTTTAATGCCCGGGTTTATTTTGTCGGTGGCAAAAGCTCCGGCCTGAACGGCCATCAATAAAGCCAAAGCAGCGATACCGGCTATAGGTACAATTATTTTTTTTATCATGGTTTTACCTCATTAAGATTCTTTTATGGTATTTACTTCATGCCCTTTATGGGTGAAGTAATAGATTGTGGGAACAACAAGCATTGTAAACAGGGTGCTCGAAATCAAACCGAATATCAATGCCCAAGCCAATCCGGAAAAGATCGGGTCAAGAGTAATTGGCCAGGCTCCTAAGAGCGTGGTAGCAGCAGTAAGCATAATCGGCCTGAAACGAATCGCTCCACTTTCCTTAATTGCATCTTCTAAAGAATTTCCGGCTTTGACAGAGTCTTGAATGAATTCAATCAGAACAACACTGTTTCTTATTACAATGCCGCCAAGAGCTATCATTCCTATCATGGCGGTGGCTGTAAAGAATATAGGGTCGGGATAGCCATCTACAATCCCTGCCGAAAGCAGGTTAAGCAGATAAAAGCCCGGCGCAATACCAATAATAACTAACGGAATTGCCGACATAATCAAGACAGGCATGCTAAAGCTGCTCATTTGAACGACCAGAAGCAGGTATATGCCTAGCATCGCTACACCGAATGCTATTCCTAAGTCTCTGAATACTCTGACTGTGATTTCCCATTCGCCTTCTCCGGCCCAGTCGTATTTGATTCCGCGCGGAATTTCCAGCTTAGAAAGGCGCTGGTGCATGTCGAAAATTATTTCTGCGGGCGGGCGGCCAACACATTCGGCTGTAACGAATACAACGGGTTTAAGATTTTTGTGCTGAATAATTTGCTCGGTTTTATCGAATTCAAATTTGCCAAGTTCACCGAGAGGGATCAGGTTGCCCATTCTGTCTCTTATAGTAATAGCTGCCAGTCTTTCGGGGTCGTTTCGGTCCGAAGTGGGCATACGCATATTTATGAGCACAGCGGTTCTTTCGTTATCTATATGTGCGAAGCCTATTTTGCTGCCGTTTATGGCTTGTGAAAGCATGCTGAATAAACTCTTCGCAGAATGCCCGTGCAATGCTGCCTTTTGAATGTCGGGGGTGAAGACCATTCTTGCGTGGCGTGTTTCATTCATATTATCTATTTGCACAATATGAACGCTGTCCTCTTCTTTAAGCTGCTGCTGCAAGAATTCGGCACCTTTGAGTATTTCGTCATAGGAGTTATCTTCATCGCCGTAAACTTCGACGGTCAGGGTCGAGAAGACCGGCGGCCCCGGCGGTAATTCAACGATAGAAGCAATAGCTTTGTATTTGTCTGCGATTGCAGTAACATCTTTTCTGATTCTCATTGCAATGGCGTGGCTTTGCTGGGTTCTTTTTGATTTATGCGCCAAGTTAATTCTTATATCAGCATTATTTGGTGCTTTTCGCATATTGTAGTGGCGAACCATTCCATTAAAATCTATGGGTGCGGGTATTCCGACATAGCTTTGAACGCTTGTAACCTCGTTTATACGTGCTAAGTAAGCTTCTAATTCGCTTACTGCACGGTCTGTTTCTTCAAGGTTTACGCCTTCGGGCAGATCTAAGACTATTTGAAGTTCGTCTTTATTGTCGAAGGGAAGCATTTTTAAAGGAACTTTTCTGAAAACCATCAGTAACAAAGACCCTATCAGTAAGAATAAAATTACTACAATTAGTAATATAGCGTTTCGCTTTTTTAATAAAGGCGAAATTAGCGCGTGATACAGTTTTTTTATCCAAGGAGCAACTCCGTCACCGGCAGTGTTCTGAATGTTAGTTTTCTTCTTTAACAGATTCATCGCTAACCAAGGAACAAAAGTTAGCGCACAGAGCGTTGAAAATGTAACCGTAAGGGGAACATTTATTGCCATCGGCCCCATATATGGCCCCATCATGCCTGTTATAAAGAACATGGGGGTAAACGAAACAATAATGGCCAGCGTAGATACTATTACAGGAACAATAACTTCATCAACGGCTCTAAGCGTTGATTTTACCGGGTCTTTGTCGTCCATTCGCAAGTGACGTTCTATGTTGTCAACGTTTGTAATGGGGTCGTCTACAACAAGACCCAGGCTCAAAATAAGCGCAAATAGAGTTACGCGGTTAATTGTGTAGCCAAAGACTAAATTAACAAAAAGTGCCAAAGAAAAGCTGGCGGGAACCGATAAGCCCACAACTACTGCAGAGCGCCAGCCCATTGTAAACGCCAGCAAAGCCACAACCGTCAGAATTGCGAAAAACATACTCGAGAGCAGTTCATTAACTTTTTCATCTGCTGTTACGCCGTAGTTACGGGTAACATTAAGGTTAACGTTGGCGGGTATAACTTTTCCTTTGAGCTTTTCTGCTTCGTCTAGTATTTCTTGAGCTACTTTGACCGCATTTGTGCCCTTCTTTTTACTGAACGACAAGGTCACAGCCTGCATTCGCTTGCCTTGGCTTTCTGCATTTGAAGCAGCGCCATATAAAGAATGGTGGTAGAACTCGGGTTCTTCTGAGGTGTCGTAGATATTTGCAGCATCTTTTAAGTAAACGTGCTTGGAATCTACAGTTTTAATGGGAAGCAACTCAAGATCTTTTGCCGATTTAATCTGGCTTCCTGCCATAACGGTAAAGCCCTTATCTTCACTTCTGATAGAGCCCGCAGTGCCCAAAAAGTTGTTGGCTGCCAATGCGTTTTGAACGTCGACAAAACATACCCCCAGGGCCATCATTTTGTCTTGGTCGATTTCGACCCTGATTTCGCGGTGATATCCTCCGTGTATCTCGGTTTTAAAAATATTTCTGATGCTTGAAAGCCGCGCTTCTGCTTCTTCGGCAATTCTTCGCAACTCTGCCGAATCAAGCTCAAATGACGACAACGTAAGAGTGACAATGGGCACATCGTCTATTTCGACGGGTTTCACAAGCCATCCGGTAACGCCGGGCGGCACTATATCGCCGTGCGCTTCGATTTTGTCTCTTATCTTGACCATTGCCCGTTCGCGGTCTTGCCCAACATAGAACCTGACCGTAACCATACTTTGGTCGCGGCGGCTCATTGAGTAAACGTGTTCAACCCCGTCTATCTGCCACAGCAGCTTCTCGAGGGGCCTGGTTACCAACTCTTCTACTTCTTGTGGGCTTTGTCCCGGAAAATTGACGTAAACGTCAACCATCGGAACGACGATTTGCGGTTCTTCTTCGCGCGGGGTGGCGAATATCGCCGCAATGCCAAGCACAATCGCAAAAAGAATTACAATAATCGAAAGAGGTCCCGTTAAAAACGGCCGCACCATCTTTGCGATAAATCCTATCGGTCTTTCATTGTTCTGGGTTTCCATAGTCCATCCTTACTATTAATTTCGACGATAGTATATGATTTTAATTGTCAGGTTTCAATATCAAAGTAAAACTCGGGGTTTTTGCCTAACAGCAGCACGTTTCCGCCCCAGTCCGGCGAGGTATCTTGTGCCGGCAAAACCTTGATTTGTTTGCCAAGCCGTCTGCCCCATTCTACTGTAACGAGTGCACCGCTCTTTTCTGTGCCTTGAACGAAAATTACTAATTCTGCAATGCCTGCAATAATTCTGTTTCTTGTGGGGAAAAAGCCTTTCGCCGGCTTTGTGCCGGGCATAAGCTCTGATACTGTAACGCCGTTTTGTGCTATTCTCTCAAAAAGCTCTTTGTTTTTCTTTGGATACACCACATCTATGCCGTTTCCGAATACAGCCATAGTGTGTGCACCCATATTTAATGCGGTTTCGTGAGCAACGCTATCTATGCCTTCGGCACCGCCGCTGACTATAGCATATCCAAGTTCTATGCATTTCTTTGCTGCAATTTCGGCCAGTTCTTTGCCTTTTGCGGTCATTTTGCGTGCTCCAACTATTGCCGCATATTTATGTTCTTTTAATGGAGCGCTTGAATACAACACCGGAGGGGGTTCTGATAAGCAAAAAAGTTGTTTGGGATACCCGGTTTCGCCATAATAATAGGCATAAAAATCGCCTCGATTGAACCCTTCGAGAGTTTTAACAATTTGATCTTGAGTATCAGATTTATTTAAGCTATGTTTATTAAGCCCTATTAGCTCACATTCTTCGCTTTCTTCTTCTCTCAAGGCTATTGAAGGCAGTTTGTGTTGCTCAATGAGTTTCTTAAAACGAGCCGCACCAACTCCCTTTTTTCTGCTCAATATTAGTGCTGCACAAAATTCCTCATTTGCCATCTCTTTTTTTCTTTCTAATTCTATTTTACCTCTACAATACTTAAATAATTTGTCTTTGTCAAAAAGTTAGACTTATTTAACTGCTTATGTTAATTTGCAGTAATGCAGTTGCTTAAAGTCATTACAACAATTTTTTCTCTATTTTTGGGTTACGCATCCTATCAGTTTGATTATCGGCTGTCAACTCTATTTGCCTGCTTTGGCTTGATCGCAGTTCTAATCCTGGTAGACTCAATACCCGCCTCTTCAAAGTCAAATTTGCGGTCTGCTGTTTTTCGCTTTGTACCATTGTTCTCGTTAGCCGGTTTTTCTGTTTTGATTTTATACGCTCAATATTCTGCAAGTTTTTATTCATTAGCTGCCTCTGATAATTCTTCTTTATTTGTTGCAACTCTTTCTGAACGTTTAATATGCTTAATTAGTGCCATCTTTTTATACTTTTATTCAGTTTTTGCTTTGCGAGTTACGGAAAATGAGCAAGACAATCAAACAGGGCAAATTTTTGCTGTAGCGGCAAAGATTTCAGCTTTTACTGCAGTTTTATTTTTCGTTTACGTTTTCGCTTATTATCTGAATAGTCCGCAATCAGACTATGCTGTGCTGTTAGTTGGCTATTTCTTGGTTGCAGCCAATTTTTTAATAGCTATAGTAAATTTAGAAATAGTATTTGTGCTTATTGCCAAGATAATTGCATTTTTTAAAAAAGAACCGTTAAAAAGTGTTATGCCGCTTTTTACAATTTCATCTGTTGCATCTGAAGCTACTTTGAAAAAAAGCTTTGTATCGACTGTAGACGAAAGATTCGGAATAGACCTTTCCAAATCTGAAATGGCTTCATATTTTGCCGCAATTTTTGAACCATCAATTTTATGTGCTTTAATTTTCTTTTGGATGTCGACCTCAGTGATTATCGTTCCAATTGATAAAGAAGCTATTGTGAGAACTTTTGGCGTGGTTTCAGACAAAGGGGCTGCTGTTCCGGGACTTCATTTTAAGTTGCCTTGGCCATTTTCCACCGTTGCTTTTTATGATTCAAAAATGATAAAAACTATTGATGTTGGCTTTGAAGCCGGATCAAGCCAAAGCCACCTTATTTGGGCGAAGCAGCATTCGTTAAGCAACGAAAATTTGATCGTTGGCGATGGAGTTGAACTTATAAACATAGATTGCAGAATATACTATCGAATTAACAACCTTGTTAATTATGTAAC
>JAQVCG010000080.1 GCA_028689875.1 Candidatus Rifleibacteriota bacterium
GCTCTTTTAGGTCTCAAACCGGGCTTGCCATCAGGGGAAAGTCTATCCTTGCTGCGTGGCATTTTGGTTGCAGTATAATTAGCAACCATACTGTCCATTGCTCCTGAGGTGACTGCAAAAAAAAGTTTTGGCTCTTTAAATACAGTAAAATCTTCATTACTGTTTATGTTGGGTTGTGCAATTATCGCAACATTTAAGCCTAAATACTCCAGTGTTCTAAAGATCACGGCTGTCGGAAATGCAGGATGATCAACATACGCATCTCCGGTTACGATTATTACATCATATTCTTTATCTTTTGAAGCAGCATAATAGGTTTTACCATTAAACGAAATGGTTGGATAACACAACATTCTCATATACTCCTTTACCAAGTTAAATCAGATTTTATAACTTGTATTGCAGAAAATCTTGCTTTATCAACCAAATACAACGGCGGAACAAGATATTTACCGTTTAAAACTATGCACGACGAAGCTCCCCCATCGAGAAAAAACGCATCGTTTACTTTTTCAAAAACTTTATTATGTGCAAATGTTCTCGCAATCTGATGCAAACTATTTCCGGTTTCAAATACAAGCAAATAAATACAACGGTCTGTATCTTGAGCCACAACAGTTCTTCTGGCTTTTAAGTCTTCAGTTTTAAACCTGAATCTCTGCCTGTCAAAAGATTCGTTATGAACATCTTTTCTATTTCTCAATATCCAACCGCCACCGCCAATAGCATTATCCATTATTGTTCCGGTTGAACTCTCTCCGTTAAACCAAACTTTATCAAATATACCTGTTTTCAAAACACTTGCGCCAACTGTTGTCTCTCCAATAAACCAGTGTTGATAACCCTTCAAACCTCGAAAAGTAGATAAAAAACACCTCGGCAGAGCAGCGATATATTGCTTTGGCCAAACAGGTATTTTTCCATCAGATATTACTTGTCCAAGTATGCCTCTTGAAGAATAAAAAGTTCCATTTATAGCTGCAAACAACTGGTCATTATCCGATTTTTCTTTATTAAATCTTTCTAATAGTCCAATATCTTCTCCCCAAGTATCTACCCTAAGTTCAAAATAGCTAACCGACAGTTTTATACCGCGATAACCTTCACCTTCAATAATCTCTATACCTTCAGGTAAAACACCAAAATCTTTGACTGAATGATTTTCAGTCAAAGATTTAAAAAAGAACTGAAGGTTGCTTTTTAACTCTGACTTTAACTCTGATGAGTATGATTGGCCAGCAAACGTTAATAATATTATTAATAAAAAAAGTTTTTTCATATTTATTCAAATAGCTTAGAAAGATCTGTAAAGTCAAGAAGGGCATAGCTATTATTTTCTTTGCCGCCGTTTTGAATTGCATGACCAACTTTTAAAACAAGAGGCAACCGCTTTAATAGCAAGATTTTACTTCTAAACTCTATTCCCCGGTTATACAACCAATCGAAATCTTCTTTAGTTATAACATCTCCCATTTCACAATAAATTTCTGCAACAGTGAATTCATTATATATCCAACTGATCATGCGCGGAAATCTAAAATTAATAGGTAAACCTAAATGACCGCTAAATACCCTGAGACGGTCTCCGGTTTTATATCCGCTCGGAAAAGCTCTCATAAAACCATTTTCTCCGCCTATTGACAAGTCTTGCGGACGCCTTAAATTCTCTTCTTTTGAATCTTCTCCTACCACAGCTTTGCAAGTCAAAACCAAATTTGAAGAAAGTGGCATATATTCAGCCCAATCCATAGACCAACTGTAATACTCCATATCTCCACTGAACCAATCCTGGCCTTTACTGTATTTTACATTTAAATCTCTACCTTTTCTAGGAAAAATACTATGAAAGGGTCGAGTTTTTATAGCCTTATGATTTAGATTAATAAAAAAGGAGTTATCTTGACCGGCACTCGGAGAAGGATATTTTGTTCTATCATACTCATATTTCGCCATGCTTCTTTCTACAAAATCAATACCTGCCGAAATATTTGTTGCAAGATTTAGTGGACACTCAAGTTCAAATTTTTTCCTTTCATTTCTTTCGTAATATTTATTTCCCAGATAATCTCTTTTTCCGGTTACTCTGTTTGCAGAAATAGTAGCTTTCATAATGCCCATACGCTGCATGTAGCTGCTCAGATAACCCCAATCTTGACTTTTAAAGCCATAGGTCGGAGTAACAGAAAAGTCGCTGCGTCCTAATAAATCCTTTTGATAGCTTCTAATACCCAAAACCATACCCTGTTCATCTTCCGAGAAGAAAGGTGACCAATAACCGGTTTTGTAAACACTGGAATATGGCTTTGAAATTGAATCAGAAAAAATTTCATCAGAGACTTTTTCTTCTGCTAAAATAGGCTTAATATCGTAAATAGAATCTTCCTTTGATATCTTGACCAACCTAAACCCATTATTATTAAGTGTTATTATTTCTATATTAGAATCTGTAAAGTTTATATCCCAAACACCGCCTGGCAAATTTGTATATTTTTCAAGAGTCGCCTCAACAGCATTCAATTTATAAAGTTGCAAAAAATAATTGTTTTCAGCAGCAAACCACAAATTATTATTATAAAAAGTTAATGAGCTGATACGTCCATCAAAGGAGAGCATTTCAATTGCCCTGCTGTGAGAGAAATTTTCACCGAATTTTATCATTGAAAGCTTTGTTTTTAATGCCGAATTCTCAAACACATAAAACATTTTTTGACCTGTTTCATCTAAACAAACATCCAATGGTCTTATATATTCAGGAAAAACATACTCAACCTGTTCAGATTCTTGGAAAAGAGGATTAACAGACATTATTCTTGTCAATCCATTTCTTAATGAAACGAAGAAAATTCTATTATCTTTTTTAATTAAAGGTTTGAAGCTTCCCGGAGTATTAACTAAACATTTTGCTTCTCTCGTATCTAAGTTTACAGACCATAAACCTAGACGTCTTTGATTATTTGAGCTAAGACTATATTTTCCGATAATTACATCTCTTGTTTCAGAATCAACTAATAAAAGAGGGTGCACATTTTTTAGCAAAACTACCTGTTTGCCCGAACTATTTTTATAATACAAATCATAAGTTTCTGTGCTATACCGCTTCGATGAAACCCACACAGATTCTTTGCTACTAAAACTTCTATATGATCTAAAATATTTACCGTCAATTTTACTGCTTAACTCATCCGGAAAGTGAACTTGATTTGGAAACAACTCATTATCCAAATTCTCTACATACCTGATGTAGCTATTATAAGCTTCATTAATTGAAACCCCATATGAAGATTTAAATAATCCAATAAAATTCGATGGACTTTTATAGACACTTTTCATTAAAGTCAGCGCTGCATTCTTTTTGTAAGTTAGCTCCCAAAAAGTAATCATACTGTGAGCCTGAAAAAGCATTTCTTCTCTAATCATTTCAGGCTGATTCATGATTCCTGCCAACTGCCTTAAATTATAAAGCCTCTTATGGCGTGCCATATCTATTAATCTGCTTATTTGTAAAGTATCAGCAGGAAAAGCAAATTGAAGAGTAAGACCTTCGATAAACCACTGAGGAACAGCTAATTGCCCAACTTTACGCCCTATAAAGTTACTTGATGCGGTAAGAGTTTTTAGTATCATTATATGAGCTAATTTTTGAGCAAATCGTCTTTCTAAAGAATAACCCCTCGAAGAAAGCACACCAATCTCTTCAAAAATCTCTAATTTAAGAATGTCTAAATTGGTATTGGCAGTAAATTCAACACAATCATCGTGATTAGACAATACAACATCAAAAATTGTATTCTGCTGCTGTGGAAAGTGTTCAAGTAGCCTTTTATTAATCTCTGAAAAACTCTTTAAAATTCTTGGTATAGCCTGCTCAATAGTTTCTGGAAAATAAATCCTCAAATTCCCTTCTGAAACAATTTTATGAGATCCTTGATGACGATAAATAGTTTCACCATTAAGTTCTTCAGAACTTAATGGATACAAAACCCAAAAAAAAAACCGGCTAAAATTATTCTTATATATTTATGCATTGCTACTTTCAAAATTTCTCCTCTTGAAATTATTCTTCTTCATTAAAACATCCAGGTTATTAAATTTTAACTGCGCAGTTTCTTCGCCACAAATCGCTTCCCACTCTTTAAAAAACGATGAATTAACTGAACAAAAATATTTTTTAGGCAACATAATTTTCATAATACTACCATCTTGACTCTCAACGTTTATATAAGCATTAGTATTGCCTCTATATTTTTTTATAACATTAAGCAGGCTATTATAAGTTTCTTTATTAGCAGTTTTTGCCGGAATATTTAAAAGAATTCGACCAAAATTTTCTTCACCAAGGTCAGAAATTGAAAATACCTTTTCTGCGTTTAATTTTATCGAATCATCCATAATTTGAGCTTGTACAACCAAAAACAACGGCTCATCCGGGATTAGCTTATGACTGCAAGCCTCATATGTCTTAGGAAATATAGAAACATCAATAGTTGCATTATCTGCTTCTAAGGTTATAAAAGCCATTGTATCACCTTTTTTGGTTGTATGGCGTTTAAAGTTTGTCAAAACACCTGAAATCCTCATTAGATTATCACAAAAATAAGATAATTCCGTTTCTTTAAGCTCATTATTTTTCATTCTTTCTGAAAACTCAAAAATATCAAAAATACTACATGTATTAAAAGCTTTTCCTATATTTGCATAACTTGCATATGGATTTCCGGTTAGATAAAAACCAAAAACTTCTTTTTCACTTAATAAAAGCTCTTTATCGGGCAATTCAGGGATATTAGGAGGTAAAATATCTGTATTACCCATACTTTCGCTTATATCACCTTGTAAATCAAAAAATGTTATCTGTCCGGAGTTCCTATTTTTCTGTAAAACTTGCGCTGCTTTTAAAGCTTCTTCGGTCATTGCCAAAAGTTGACTTTTCTTCAATCCAAACTCATCAAGAGCCCCGGATTTTATTAAAGCATCTATTACACGACTGTTGACTACCCTTGTATCTACCCTCCGTGTCAAATCTGACAAAGATTTATAAGGCCCATTTTCTTCTCTTTCACCAACCAATTCCTCAACAGCACCCTCGCCAACTCCTTTTAACCCGCTTAAACCAAATCTTATGCTATTATTTTCAACTTTAAAGGGACTAAATGATTTGTTAACATCAGGAGGTAAAATTTTAATGCCTAATGATATACACTCTTGGATATACTCAGCAATTTTATCAGTGTTATTTATTTCTGAATATAATACAGCTGCCATAAATTCGACAGGATAATGAGTTTTCAAGTAAGCAGTTCTGTATGTTATAACAGCATAAGCAGCCGAATGCGACTTATTAAAGCCATATTCAGCAAATCCTGCCATTAGATTGTATATATTATTTGCCAGTTCTCCATCAACACCTCTTTCAATTGCACCTTTAACGAACAATTTTCCAAGTTTTTCCATTTTATCAATTTGTTTTTTGCCCATGGCTTTTCTTAAACCATCAGCTTGAGCCATACTAAAACCGGCTAAAACATTTGATGTCTTCATTACCTGCTCTTGATAGAGATAAACCCCATATGTATCTTTCAATATTGGTTCAAGAGACTCATGAGGATAAGCCGTATCAACTTCACCGTGCTTTCTCTTTACAAAATCTTCAACCATACCTGACTTTAATGGTCCGGGTCTATACATTGCCAACAAAGCAATTATGTCTTCGAAAACTGTTGGACGCAATCTTGTTAACAAAGAACGCATACCTGACGATTCTAGCTGAAACACACCCAGCGATAAGCCTTTAGAGAGCAAACCATATACTTTCTGGTCATCAATGGGGACCTGATCTAAATCTATGGTAATTCCTCGTGATTCTTTGATGTTATTCAGTGCATTCTTTAGAATCGATAAGGTTTTTAATCCCAAAAAGTCCATTTTCAAAAGGCCGATATCTTCTACAGCTTTTTTTTCATATTGAGTTACTATATTTTTATCTTTATCAACATATAGAGGAACAATTTCTTGCAAATCAACTTTCGAAACAACGACACCACAAGCGTGAACCCCGGTATGTCTGGCTAAGCCATCTACGGTGCTGGCAATTCTTAATAGCTTTTGCTGTTCCTCAGTTCCATTTTCATATATTTCTTTTAACTCAGGAACTTCAGAGATTGCTTTTTTAATGTGTGTTCCGGGCTTTTCAGGAACTAATTTTGCAATTCTGTCAACCTCGGCGAGATTTATGCCTAAAACCCTGCCAATGTCTCTAATTGCCATTTTCGCAAGCATGAAATTAAAGGTTATAATTTGGGAAACACGGCCTTTGCCATATTTTTCTTTTACGTAATCTAAAACCGTACCGCGATCTTCGTCGCTAAAGTCGACGTCAATATCGGGCATACTTATTCGTTCGGGATTCAGAAATCTCTCAAAAAGCAAATCGTATTTAAGGGGGTCGATATTTGTAATACCTAACAAATAGGCAACAATCGCCCCTGCAGCAGAACCTCGGCCCGGTCCGACGGGAATACCTTGCTTCTTAGCATAGTCAATAAAGTCCCAGACTATTAAAAAGTAATCACAAAAACCCATACGCTTGATAACAGAGAGCTCGTATTCAAGCCTATCTGTAATATGTTTACCAGGATTATCAGAGCCGTATCTCCAAATCAAACCCTTATTACATAATTCTGTTAAATAGCTCTCAGAACTCTTTCCATCAGGTAAAGCAAATTCAGGCAAAATCGAAGATCCAAACTTTAGTTGAACATTGCATCTTTCAGCAATAAGAACCGTATTTTCTAATGCGTCAGGCCATTCAGAAAATAGGCTTGTCATTTCTTGGGGAGATTTGAAGTAAAAATCCCTAGAATCAAAACGCATTCTTTTTTCATCAGCTATTTTTGCATTAGTGCCAAGGCAAAGCAAAGCATCTTGAGCTTCCCAGTCTTCAGGGTTAACATAGTGCAAATCATTTGTCGCAACAAGCGGCGCATCACATTCCCTGGCCAGCTCAACAAGTGGTTCTAATACTTCTAATTGCTCTGCAATACCATGATTTTGAATTTCAATATAAAAATTGTTTTTGCCAAATATCTTTTGATAATATTGAAGAATTTCTTTAGCTTTATCCTTGTTTCCTTTAAGAAGAGCATTAGGAATCTCTCCTTTTAAACAAGCACTTAAGGCAATTAAACCGGAACTGTATTGTTCAAGTAATTCATGATCTATTCTCGGTTTATAATAAAAACCTTCTGTATATGCGTATGTGGCAAGTTTTACAAGATTTCGGTAGCCCTCATTATTCTGCGCTAATAAAACTAAATGAAAAGTTTCTTTATTGTCAGGGTTATGTTCTTTACGGTTCTTTGAACAAACATAAGCTTCAAAACCGATAATGGGCTTTATGCCGCGCCTTAATGCAGCTTGATAAAACTCAACCGCTCCAAACATATTACCATGGTCGGTTAAAGCAACAGCAGGCATATGAAACCTTCTGGCAGCATCTACCAAATCATCGACGCGAGCCGCACCATCTAGAAGGCTGTAATGACTGTGAACATGAAGATGTACAAAATTTGTGTGCAACATAATGCCTATTATACATTATCAAGTTACTTTTAGCACCAAAAACTAAAGCAAATTGTTAAACTTAAATTTGACAATTTGCTTTAGTGTTAAAAACT
>JAQVCG010000014.1:0-25365 GCA_028689875.1 Candidatus Rifleibacteriota bacterium
ACTGTAGTAGTTTTGAGTTGGCCTTTAATGCAGTAAGAAGTAAAAATATTTCCGATTGTTGAGTCTTCCCAGCCGGGCACCACTATAGGAATATTTTTCTTAGCAGCGGCGAGCATCCAGCTATTTTTGGGATCTATTTCATAATATTGTTCTAATACGCCTGAGAGGAGCATTTTATACATATATTCATGAGGGAAGTATCTTTCGCCTTTTTTCTCTGCATCTGCCCATATATCATAAAGATGAGACTGAAGTCTTCTAAAGGCTTCTTCTTCGGGAATACAGGTGTCTGTAACTCTGTTTAAGTGGTTTTGCAAAAGTTCCCATTCGTCTTGGGGCGTTAAATCACGATAATGTGGAACTCTTTTGTAGTGACTGTGTGCGACAAGATTCATTATATCTTCTTCTAAGTTGTTACCGGTGCAACAAATGATTGAAACCTTATCTTGACGTATCATTTCGGCCAATGACTTACCGAGTTCAGCTGTACTCATAGCTCCACCGATGGTAATCATCATTTTACCGCCCGCATCAACATGAGCTTTGTATGCCTTTGCCGCATCAAGAAGAGCTGCGGCATTAAAATGCTTGTAATGTTCTTCCATGAATGCAGAAATTGGACCTTTAGTCATTTTAAATATCTCCTGAACTATAAATAAGATTAATAAGTACAAAAACCGTTACTGTTCGCATATATACTCTAATAGCTAAATAAAATCAACAAATAAAACAGGTTTTTTAGCTAATTGAGAAATAGCAGTTCTCGTGTTATTATTCGGAAATGAAAATTTCAACTCCAAATTGCGACAACTGTGTTTTTACCGAGGAACTCGGACGAGATTTTAATATAAGACAAAAAAGCCAAGGTCTTGCTGCAAGCATAAGAAACTTTATTCACCCTTCTTATAAGTTAGTTGAAGCAGTGAAATCACTTAGTATGAAAATCGGTTCCGGCGAAATCGTAGGTTTTTTAGGACCAAATGGAGCCGGCAAAACCACCACATTAAAAATGCTATCGGGTCTACTCTTTCCAAGCAGAGGCAAGGTTGAAGTTCTCGGGTATTCTCCCTTTAGCAGGGAACGTGAATTTCTTTCTCAAATTTCGCTTGTCATGGGACAAAAGCAAAACCTTTGGTGGGATCTTCCACCAGTTGAAACCTTTGAAATTCATCGTTCCATATATAAATTAGATGAAAAAGACTTTAAGGAACGAATAAATGAATTAATCGATATGCTTGAAATTTCTGATTGTCTTGAAACTCAGACAAGAAAACTTTCTCTAGGGCAAAGAATGCGTTGTGAGCTTGCTGTCTCTCTTTTACACAGGCCTAAAGTTTTATTTCTTGACGAGCCCACCATAGGCTTAGATATTCTGATGCAAAAAAAGATACGCAAATTTTTGTTAGAATATCATGCGCGATTTAAACCAACCATTCTATTGACCTCACACTATATGGATGACGTAGCTGCCCTTGCAAAACGTGTGATAGTAATCAACAACGGCCTAAAAATATACGACGGTCTTTTGTCAGATTTGTCAGAAAAAATGCAGCCCGAAAAAATAATAACAGTTATTCTTAATTCTGACACTTTTCCAAAGATTGAAATACCAAATGTAACCCCCGTTTCTCAAGAAGGTAATTTGTTCCGTCTGAAAGCACCGAGAGAAATTGTTGGAAAACTTGCGGCATCTCTTTACAACACAGGTCTCACAATTGACCTGACAATTGAAGATACGCCGCTTGAAGATATTATCGGTAATTTATTCACTGAAAATTCTGATTTTCTGAAATTTAGAAAGAACCTTTAGAATGTTTTATTTAAAAGCTCATGCAGCAATTTTCAAAGCATATTTAAAGATAATGCTAACTTATAGGGGTATGATGCTTTTGCATATGTTCAGAGTTGTGCTTATGCCCTTAGTTATCGCAACAGCATGGCTATCTATTGAAAAAGTAGATAGCAATCCTTATAAAAATTCTGATTATTTATTATATTATTTGCTGGTTCCTTTGGTTATGAATTTGACAAACAGTCGAAGCGTTTTCAAATTTCCTGTTTCGGTTAGAGACGGTACATTGAGCCGAGAACTGATAAAGCCCTACCCTCCTTTAATGAGTATAGTAATAGAGTCTTTTTCTAATAATTTACAAATGCTTTTATATCTTGTTCCGTTTACTTTAATTTGTACGTTTCTGTTTCAATCACATCTTGATTTTTCTTTTTTAAGCTTTAAATTCTTTCCCATTTTTATTTTGGCAGTTTTTTTCGGAGCATTATTACGTATGTTTATTTCCGGCTCAATTGCTTTAACGGGGTTTTGGCTTGAAGATGTGACAACACTTAATTTGCTTTTAAACGGCAGTATTTGGGCACTACTAGGCGGCATGATTATTCCTGTTGCTACTTTTCCGGAAAAAATTAGACACATTGCCGAATTATTGCCTTATCGATATATGCTGAGTTTTCCCATTGAAATATTTAGCGGCAAATTAACTAATGCGGCCATTTACAAAGGGTTTAGCGTAATGCTTTTTTGGACAATAGTTTTTTATTTTACTGCAAGATTTATATGGAAACGCGGAATAAAAATTTATTCTGCATATGGCGGTTAATATGTTTTCTCAACTAACTATAATTACAAAACTTTGGAAAGCCTCAATTATTCAAGCGATGGAATATAGAGGCAGTTTCATGTTTTCTATAGTTGCGAATTTTTTCGATTTTATCTTTGGACTTTTGCAGTATTTGGTATTTTTTACTGCTGCGAAAAGCATAGCCGGTTGGGACTCAGACAACATGTTAACCCTTTATTCGGTTTTTATGTTTATTTACTCGTTACAGTTCATATTTTTGTATCCTAACATCGCAGCTTTGGCTGAAATGGTTAATACCGGCGGGTTAGACCTTCTATTAAGTAAGCCGGTCGATGCACGTTTATTTATATTGCTTCGAAAAATTTCGTTAGAAGAGCTTGGCAGCCTTTGCACTTCTATAGTTTTATTTATTTGGCTTATTTCAAAAGGAGCCGTTCTTATTACTGCTCAAAGCATATTATTATTCTTAATTTCAATTTTTTCTGCTCTCACAATTGTGTATTCAATCTACATAACTTTGACTGCTCTGGCAATAATGCTCGAAAAGATGGAAGACGCGTCTGAGTTTATTTGGTCTTTGTTCTCTTTTTGCAGATATCCGACCGACATTTATCCTTCTAAAATAAAGTTCTTATTTTTCACATTTTTTCCAATTGCTTATATTTCAACAGTTCCTGCCCAAACGCTTTCAGGGTTAGGTTCAGCAAAGCCTGTTATTTACGGGCTCATTATTTCTATAGTAAGTCTTTTGATTTCATCAGCCATTTGGAAGAAAACTATTAAAAGTTATACTTCGGCGGGAGGCTAAGTCCGTTTTTCACTTCATTGCACGCGCTTTTTTCTGCAAATTTGGCGGCAAAATTGGCGTCCATCTTAATTTCAGGGTATTATTTTCAAAAGTTCCCTTAATTACATAATCGCTTCTGATTGATATTTCAAAACTGCTGTTGTTTTTATTGTCTGCACGAGAAAAAAAGTATCCATATCTTGTTGCGGTTGCCTGAAAAAACTGCAACACCTGCTCATCTACTGTCGCAAAACGTATATCGCACTCGCCAAGCACTTCAAGCTTTGCACCGGTGATTCTTTCAGAAAAAGGCGGCACATCAAGGTATCTTACCTTATTTCCATCGTAAAAGCCGATGTAAAAAGTTTGCATATATTTATTATATCCCCAATAAATGCCTAATCCTCCAACCACAAAAAGAACTAATAAAAGCCCCCAAACTGAACCTTGTTTAAATCTCTTCATTTTTTTCTCTCCTTGTTTCCTCAGCAAGTTCTTTAAGTTCTTCACCTATATTTTCACCAACTGTATCTGCTGCAAGTTTTGTCATATTTAATAAGATATCTGAATCATTACCATTTTGTAAATGGGAATATGCCTCGGGATTTGTCAAATAATCGAATATTTCTGCTTTTGTCGTCACTTTTTTCGTTTTTCCCATAATTCTTTTAATGTTATTTTTACCACACATTAAGCAACTGACAGTTTCATCGCGTTTTGATATTGCCGACAAGACTTCAAAGTATTTTTTGCAATCGAAGCAGAAAAATTCATACAGTGGCATATTTATCTCCAAATTTATTCACATATAATAAATTATATGTTAGTCTTTGTACTTAATACAAGATAATCAAGTATATTTTGAGGAATAATATGAGTCAGTCTCCTTTCGACTTAATTAAAAGTAATGATGAAGCCATTTGGCGAAGCGGTCTTGAAAGCCTTGTCAGTGAACACAGCAAATCAGCTTTTAACGGCATAATCTCCATGTTAAGCGACATTTCATGGCATAAACGAGAAGTAGCCGCATTAGCACTTCAAAATTGGCAAACCCCTGATTTACCTTCATTACTCAAAGATTATCTTGACTCTACTCATATTGACCAATTCTACTGGGTTCTTAAAATTCTAGGTAATTTAGGCACTGAAGAATGCATTTCGTTAATTAAACCTGTTTTATCACACAAAGATTCAGAACTTCGCGGTTATGCGGTTCGTGCACTTGGTATAAAGTGTTCATTATATAATGCCAGGCCTTTATACCCCATGCTCAACGACACAAACTGGGCAGTCAGAAAACTTGCTTTTGAACATCTTCTTTCATTTGGCGAAATTATTCTTGAAGACCTGAGAAAAATAATCGTCACTGCGTTTAATTCATCGAATCACAGTGTAATTGCTTTATTTATAAAAATAGGCAGAGACAACATAATTCCTGAACTAAAAACATTTTATTCAAAAGGAGCTTTTTCTCTCAGGCACGCTATTTTATCAGCTATCGGTGAATTAGAATCGAATCAAGCCATAGACTTTTTGATAGATGGTTTATCAGACCCATCTTGGGCGTTGCGACTCATAGCCTCTGAGCAGCTCTGCAAACTTGGTCCTAAAGCTTTCGACAGATTGACTGCTTCATTTGGACGCACTGATTCACTTGTAAGACACGAAATTGTAAAAATTCTTGTAAACTTGCTTTCAGATAAGGCTATGCCCTTAATAAACAGGTTGCTTACAGCTCCGGATCAAGAGCATAGAATGCTTGCAATTGAAAATTTAGCTCGTTTAAAAAGTGATGAAGCCACCAATACGCTCATTAGCTGTTTGTCAGATCAAGACAGAGTAGTATCAGATTTCGCAGCAGATTGTTTGGCCCAAAAGAACAACCTAAATCTTGATTTGATAATAGAAAAGCTAAATACGGAAGACGAAAATTTAAGATTTCAGATCATTAAAATTATTGGCTCTATTGGCGGAATAGCGTTAACTCCTATTATCAAAATACTTGAAAATGGCACAAAACAAGAACGTTTATTCTTATTAGGGGTTTTGCAAAAAATAGCTCCTAACGAAGTTTTGATAGCTCTTTTAATTAAACTTTTGAAAGATAAATATTGGCCCATAAGAAATGCTGCTGCTAACTGCTTGGTTAAATACGAAACAGCCAGTGTTAGAGCAATAGTTATAGCCTTAAATGATCAATCAGATGATGTGCGTTTTTGGGCCGGAAAAATATTGTCTCAAATTGGCCCAAAAGCTATAAAAGTATTAATTGACGTTTTATCAGATGGAACCGACCCCAATTTAATACCTCACATAATCGCAGCACTTCTATCAATGAGCCACCCGGATGCAGTTCCGGCTGTAACCAAATTCTTAGAAGAGAACGATGACTATAGAATCGAATCAGTTTTCGCTTCAATACCGGACATATCTTCAAAAGAAGTGGTCAGCACAATTCTAGGCTTGTTAACCCACCCCGAAGAACGTGTTGCAATGTGGCTGTCAAAGTTACTTACGAAAGTTAAGTCTTTAAATGCGCGGCGAACTGTTTTTTTAGGTTTGAGTCATTCTAACGAAAAAGTCAGATACTATGTTTCTACGGTTATCGCATCATGGGAAAACATTACCGAAAACGATGTCAAAATAATAGGCAGACAGTTATTTGTAGAGAAAACCATACGCAATCTTCGTTCAGTTGTGGTTATTTTAGCGAAGAATCCATTTGAGTCTGCACTTCAAAATTTAAATAATTTTCTTGAAAAATGTGATCCGCCTGTTATGCTTGATTTAATGCTTGAAGCAGCCAAACAAAATCACCCGGAATGCCTCAAGATGCTCGACAATTATATAAACCAACACTCAGAGATAATAACATTAGAAGACGTTGAACAAGTAGGGCATATTTTGAGTTATTTATACAAAGATAGTCCTGAAGGCCTTATAAAAGGTTTAACTTCTGCAAGTAAAGCGTATAGAATGTGCTGTATTATAGCCTTAGATTCAATAAGTGATCGAAAACTGGCTTTTGCTATAATGGAAAACCTTATCGCTGATGAAGAGCCTGACATAATGGAGCGCGCCGTTAAAACCCTATCAAAATATTTATTTCATGACGATTTTAGACTTAAAGGTGCTGTTACAGAATTTATGCTTGGATTGGGGACTTTTATTGAAAAACCGTTAGCAGAATGTATAGATAATTTTGAAAATGAAATTGACAGAAAAGCGATTATCGACTTGATCGAAAGTGTTGGCGGCAAAGTTGACCCTGTCTTGCTAAGAAAGAAAAGCCAAGAGAAAGTTATTTTGTCTGACTCTCATCTTGATGAGGTCTTAGAGCGCCGCAGACAAGCAATGGAAGAAATTGAAAAATATGACGAACTGATAAAAGTAAGCCACACCATGGATTTAGCGATTATGTTTACCGACGTAAAAGGGTTTACTGCTTTCAGTTCAAAAGCTTCGCTTTCAGAAGTTATGTCTATGCTTAAACAGCATGACGAAATTCTTCAGCCCGTTTTCAAAAAGTTCGGCGGCGATGCTCTCAAAAAAATTGGCGATGCATTTCTTGTAGTATTTGAAAACCATAGCAATGCTCTATTAGCCGCTATTGAAATTCAACGAAAACTTAGAGAATTTAACCAAAGTGTTCCCGAAGAACGAAAACTTGCAATAAGAATCGCCATTAACAGTGGTTCTGTAATTAGAACCGAAAATGACGTAATGGGCGATGCGGTCAATCTGGCTTCAAGAATAGAAGGTATAGCTGACGCATTTGAAATAGTTATATCTGAATTTACACTTGCAAGAATAGATAAGTCTGTTTTTGAACTTGAACCACATGGCACCCATCAATTAAAAGGTATAGCAAAACCTGTAGCAGCCTATAAAGTTAAGTGGTAAAAATCACTTTCTGACAGGCAAAGTTCTACTGCCTCTTTTCTGGTTTTTTTTGTTCGGTTTTTTCTTCTTGAGAGGTAATGCCGTAAGCCTTGACATTTTGTTTGCCGATTCTTTGTTCAAGACGCTTTTGGAAGTCTTTTTTGTCTTCTGCATTCTTATATCCTTCGTCATAGGCAATTTTTCTTGCAATGACGAGTTCTTCGAGACATTGATCCATAGTTATCATTCCATCTTGTCTACTGGTCTGCATGAGCGAAATAATCTGGTCTGTTTTGTCTTCTTTAATACATCTTCTTATAGCAGTAGAGCCTATTAATACTTCATATGCAAGAATACGACCTGAACTCAGATATGCAGGAACAAGGCGTTGTGAGATAATACCTCTTAATGAGCTTGCCAGCTGCATTCTGATTGTCTGCTGTACATCGCCGGGAAAACTTCCTACGATTCTATGAACAGACTCATAAGCGCTGTTAGTATGTAATGTAGAAAATACAAGGTGTCCTGTTTCTGAAGCAGCGATGGCCAATTTCATTGTTTCGAGGTCGCGCATTTCACCGACTAGAATAACGTCGGGGTCTTCACGTAAAGCACTTCTTAACGCATTTGAGAAAGATAGTGTATTTGTTCCTAATTCTCTTTGGCTTACTACACTTCGCTTATGCGGGTGAACAAATTCAATCGGGTCTTCGATTGTAATAATGTGATCATATCTAACTCTGTTGATATAGTCTATCATTGCAGCAAGAGTTGTTGACTTACCCGAGCCGGTCGCCCCGGTAACAAGAACCAATCCGGACTTATGATTACATATTTTTTCCATTATTGATCTGTCCATTGCCAGAGCATCGAAAGACGGAACAGTATTTGGAATAATTCTGAAAACTCCTGCCATACCATTTTTTTGCATGAAAACATTTACACGGAATCTGGCACAATCATGAACTTCGTAAGAAAAGTCGAGTTCCATGTTTTTATTAAACTCTTGCTTTTGCACTTCATTCATAATTGAAAAAAGTAAATATCTGCTTTTTTCGGGAGTAATACTTTCAAAAGTGGTTCTTACAAGTTCTCCGTGAACTCTGATGCTAGGCGGCAAACCTATGCTAATATGTAAGTCAGAGCCTTCTTCTTCGTGAAGATAATAAAGCAACTCTTTAAGATCTGTTATATTTTCTTTGGCATATTTTCGTCTTAAGGTTTTAATTTCAACATTTTCGGGTCTTAAGCTATCAAAATCTATGGTTTCTTTTTGCAACACTAAATCAAGTTGATCGTCAGAAAGTTTAGAAAGCATTGCTACGATTCTGTCTTTATCTGAATCGCTACTTCTGTCATATAATGAAAATAATGCCGGGACTCCGTAATAGTCTCTTCTTTTTAATATTTCTCTTGACCACCAAGAAATATCGTGGCTTTTATCAAAACAAGACATCACTAAATCTTTTAAGAAAGCTTTTTTAGGCTGTTTTGCAAGATTTTCAACAATGGTATGTTTAATTGAAATGTCTTTATCGTCAAGTTTAAGTAATAATAAGTTAGCTACAAGCTCGAATCTTTGAAGTTTTGAAATTGCTTCTATTGCACAAGTTCTAACGAGAGTGTTCTTTGAGTTATCTATTACAAATAGCAAAGGTCTCACAGACTCTTTTGAACCAAGTGTACCTATTACTTTTAAAATTTCAATTATCAATTCTTCGTCTTCAGTATCAAGATTTGAAACCAATGTATCTACTGCTAAAACTCCAAGTTGAACAATTATGCTTTGAGCATAATCTCTTATAAATATTGTTTCATCTTTTAAGAATGGCAATAGAATTGGAATAACCTTAGAGTCTCTTACTTCACCAAGGGCTGTTAGAAGAAAATATTTACCGTCCTGATTAGGATTTCCGAATGTATCATTGAACATTTGAACTACTTCAAGCCCAAGAATTCGGCCTAATAGTTTCATCATACTTATTTTGGTTTCTCTTGATACTGTCGGAAAAATACTCAAGACCGGTTGAACTATATCTCTCCCCCAGTTTGCCAATGATTTAATGGCTTCCTGCCTAACTATCATTGATTCATCATCTAATAGCCACAATAAGACTTTAAGAGAATTTTCGGTTCTAATTTCACCGAAACCTGCGCAAAGGTATGGCTTATACACACCGTGGGTATCAGCTTCAAGCATTTTTTGAAAAAGAGTGAAAGCCTTTTCTCTTAAAATTAAGGGAATAAGCCTAATACATTCATATTTTTGGTAGCTTGAGCAGCTTTGAAAATACTCTTGAATAATTTGATATATAGAATCGCCTTGTTCAATCAATGCTCTTTTTGCCTGTTTGCTTATTATCCAACTTGGATCACTTATTTTATCTAGAAAAGCCAAAATAACTCTTTTATCCGGGTTTTTGGAAAGGGCTTCAAGAGCAGTTTTTCGAATTTCATCATTTTCGCGGCTATTTAATATGTCAAGCAGTTCATCTGTTTTTAAAAAGCCTAACTCCATCATTATGAAGTAAGCCCAAAATCTGACGGTGGGATCGCTGGAAAGACGTAGTGCGGGAAGAATATCTTTTAAAATTGTCGGATAATTTATAACAATCTGAACTGTCTTTTTCTGAATATTCTCGCTTTTATTCGATAATGCAAGAGGCAAAACAGTAGAGATTACCCTTTTTTGCTTATCTGATGTTTGCGATTGTAACAGGGATTGCAGTTTATCAAGGGCCTGTTCGTTATCGATAAAATCTGAGCTTCTAAATTTATCCTGCAAGCTGAGAATGATTTCTTCGATCATTGAAAGTGATGTTCCTTAAATTTCAAATTAGTTGTTTTATTATAACACAATACCTAGCATTAAATACAAAAGATTAAATCGGTACCGTATTAAATCCGTTTTGTTCAAGTAAATAGTTATTTGCGGTCAGAAAATAATCAGATTTGCCGACTATACAAGAGCAGTATAATTGCACGCTAAAATCATTTGCAGGCAAATTATGATCAATTATCATTTGTAATACCGCCTCATTAAAGGGTGCTTGAACAAATATATTTTGAACAAGTAAAAAATCCTTGAGTTTCAGATAAAAAACGGTATTTTTTTGAGATTTACTTAAAAGAAAATGCGATAAAATTATCGGTAAAATGACGTATTCTGCGCGATTTACTGTTTGAAAGATTCTATCTGCTGCCGGCGCATCAGTAAGCCAAACAAGCAGAGCATCAAGGTCTAACCCAAGCTTTCCGGCAGTAAAAAACACATTACTTTCAACATTTTTAATTTCAGGGGCTTTAACAAAGCCTTTCAAAAGACCCCGCCCTTTTATGAATTTTTCTCTCCAATAGGCTGAAACTTCCGAATAATCTTCGTAATATGTGGTCCCTTTGCGTTGTTCAAGCCAAGTATCAATATCATTATCTAAGAATATTGTTTTTCTGCCTGCATGTCTTGCCATTGCAGCAAAGTCAGGCCTATGATTTGGCGAGCTCGGCGACATCCAGGCTTGTATTGTATGCTTTGAAACTCTTAATTTTTCTGCAACTTCAATTAGAGTAAGAATTATATTCTTTTCCATAACAAACACCTCTATTCAATATCTGACAATATATTACAATATATAAAAATATGCAAGAGCAAATAAGCATTTGATGAGCGTTTTCGACGAAAGCATCATCAGCAAACAACTTCCCTTGAAATTTTTCTTGACCAAATGAAGATTTTTAGCTAGAATACACGTCACCAACTTAACCTATTGGAAAATTATTTCGGAGGACAAAAATATGTCTATGGTTTCTATGAAAAGTTTGCTCGAAGCCGGCGTACACTTCGGGCATCAGACACGAAGATGGAATCCCAAAATGGCGAAGTACATCTTCACAGCACGCAACGGTATCTACATCATCGATCTTCAAAAAACTACCAAGCTCCTTGACGAAGCTTGCGATTTTATTAAAAGCGTAGTTCGCGAAGGTAAACCTATTCTTTTTGTAAGCACCAAAAGACAAGCGCAAGAAATTATTAAACAAGAAGCAGAACGCTGCGGCATGTTTTTCATTAATTATCGTTGGCTTGGCGGCATGTTAACTAACCATGTTACAATCGAAAAACGCATTCAGAGATTAAAAGAACTCAACGATCTCATTGACAGCGGCAAAATCGAATCATACCCCAAAAAAGAAGCATCAAAAATGCGCAAAGATCGTGAAAAATTAGATCGCGCTCTTGGCGGAATCAAAGATATGAAGGGTATGCCCGGTGCAATTTTTGTAATTGACCCGCACAAAGAAGCTATCGCAATAGCAGAAGCACGCAAAGTTGGTATCCCCATAATTTCTGTAGTAGACACCAACTGTGATCCCGACAACATTGATTTCGTAATTCCCGGCAACGATGACGCAATAAGAGCAGTTAAGCTTGTAACCAGCTTGATTTCTGATTCTGTTCTCGAAGCTCTCGAAGGCAAATCATTTGATGAAGTAAGCGAATCAGCTGAAATCGAATCAGAAATGGCCGAAGGCGAAATCGACATGGCAGCTGCATTGTCTCTTGAAACAGGCATTAGCGACAGCGAAGAAGAAGAAGAAGAAGAAAATTAAGTTAACTGATACTTGTCAGTAAACGTTACGAAAGGTGAAAATAATGATTACAGCTCAGATGGTAAAAGAACTTCGTGAAAAAACTGGTGCTGGCATGATGAAATGCAAAGAAGCACTTAATGAATGCAATGGCAATCTCGAAGAAGCAATAGACTTTCTCAGAAAGAAAGGCTTAGCTTCAGCTGACAAGCGCTCAGGCCGTGCAACTTCACAAGGTCTTGTTGTTCCCTTAATTTCAGAAAATCGCCGCACAGCGGGTATTGTAGAAGCTAACTGTGAAACAGACTTTGTTGCAAAAACTGATGATTTCATCAATTTTGCAAACAAACTTGCTGAGCTTACTTTGAACACTCCTTCCGTAAAATCAGTAGCTGATCTTGAAAAACTTAGCATTGACGGTCAGAGCATTGACGATTACCGCAAAAGCATGATCGCTAAAACCGGTGAAAACATCACAATAAGCCGCGCTGAACACTTAGAAATTCCTGCAAACAGCAACGGTTTCTTTGATAACTACGTACATGGCAATGGTGCCATCGGCGTTATCGTTGAAGTTAAAACTACTGACAAAACAGTAGCCACTAACGATGAAGCAGTTCAGACAGTACATAACATTGCGTTGCAGGCAGCAGCAATGAAGCCTCTCTACACCTTCAGCAATGAAGTGCCCGTAGAAGTAATGAATCGCGAAAAAGATGTTATCCTCGGACAAATCAAAAATGACCCGAAGAATACTAATAAACCTGAAGAAATCATCAACAAAATTGTTGAAGGCAGACTTGCTAAATATTGTGAAGAAAACTGTCTTTTCAATCAGGTATTCTTCCTTGATGATAGCAAAAAGATTTCAGACCTACTTACCGACCTAAGCAAGAAACTTGGAAATGAAATCGCTCTTGTATCATTTAGAAGATGGGCTCGTGGCGAAAGCTGCGAAACCAATACAGAAGCAACTGCTGAAGCAGGTGCATAAGGTTAAGTGAAAAGTTCTCCAAAATAATGGAAATACAGAGACGCTTGCAAATGCGGGCGTCTCTATCTATATCAGGAAGCTAGATAATGCAAAAACCAAGATTTAAAAGACCGTTGTTAAAACTCAGCGGCGAAATGTTCGGCGGTAAAGATGGATACGGTTTCGACCGCGATGCCCTTGAAGGTTTTGCGAAAGAAGTTAAAGCATTAGTCGATTCCGGTATTATTCCCGGCATTGTAATTGGCGGGGGTAATTTTTTCAGAGGAGCAAAGTCTACTTTACCATCTTTAAAACGACACAATGCAGATTCAATCGGAATGCTTGCGACTGTAATGAATTCAATATGTTTTGCAGATCATCTTGAAGCTATCGGCGTAAAAACAGCTGTTTTTTCAGCCATGCCGATTGGCACATTTACAAAAGTTTATGATATCAATTTAGCCCGTTCCTATATGGATGAAAATACTTGTTGCATTTTTTCCGGAGGCACAGGTCATCCTTATTTCAGCACGGATTCGGGTTCTGCTTTAAGAGCTATTGAAGTGGGCTGCGATGTTTTGATCAAGGCAACAAAAGTAGACGGAATATATGACAGTGACCCGGTAAAAAACAAGAATGCGCACAAATTTACCGATATAACTTACGAAGAGGTTCTTGTAAAAAAGCTTGGTGTAATGGATTTAGTAGCCATTACTCTTTGCCGTGACAATAAATTGCCGCTTAAGGTATTGTCTCTTAATGACTCCGGTGTTTTACTAAAAGCCTGTATGGGCGAAAAGATCGGCACGGATGTAATCGAAGAAAACAAAAATAAATAATCGAAAGGACAATTATTATGTCAATAGAATCAATTATTACAGATTCAAAAAATAAAATGCTTCAATCTATCGAAGTTTTGAAGAAAGATTATTCAACAATGCGCACTTCACGCGCAACCCCGTCGCTATTAAGTCGTATCACAGTAAATCAGTATGGTTCAGAAGTGCCTTTACAGCACGTTGCTTCAGTTTCTGCACCTGATCCTAAATCGCTTGTAATTCAACCTTGGGACAAAACAGTTTTATCAGAAATTGAAAAAGCTATTTTAAAGTCAGATTTAGGGTTAAACCCTCAAAACGATGGGAATTTGATTCGCTTACCTATTCCGCCTCTAACAGAAGAACGACGCAATGATTTAGTAAAAAATGCCAAAAAGAAAGCAGAAGATTACAAAGTTGCATTGCGAAACGTCAGAAGAGACGCAAACGATATGTTTAAAGCAATGGAAAAGAAGAGCGAAATCACTCAAGATGAGAGCAAAAAGGCTCAAGATCGCATTCAAAAATTGACTGATGAAAACATAGACATGATTCAGAAAGTTTTTACTGCAAAAGAAAATGAAATAATGGGTAAGTAATTTTTTAACGGCATGCTTAATGCATGCCGTATTCAAAATCATGTATATAATATCAAATAAATGTCTTTCATGCGGCACATGTGCATCAGTATGTAAGTTTAATGCTATTAAGATCGGGTTTCCTTACGTAATAACCGACAAATGCAAAAATTGCGGAAAATGCATAGATGTTTGTCCTGTTTTTGCAATCAGTAAAGTAGATAATGAGCCAACAGAACAAATCGACCCGAACAATATTCCGTCTCACATCGGGATAATTATGGACGGAAATGGCCGTTGGGCCCAAAGTCAAGGCAAGAACCGAGTATTTGGTCACACTAAAGGTGCAAGCAGAGTAAAAGACATAGTAAAATGTGCTAATGACTTGGGTGTCAAACACATGAGTCTTTACGCTTTTTCTGTTGAAAATTGGGCAAGACCGAGTTTTGAGGTCAGTGCTCTGATGAAATTAATTCAATCATATATTATAAGTGAACGAAACGCTCTACACGCAGAGAACGTTGTATTCAGACTTTTAGGCCGAACAGACGGACTTTCTAAAGACGTTGTCAAAGAGATTGATATTTCAACCGAATTGATGAAAAACAATACCGGTTTAACCTTAAACTTATGCATCAATTATGGAGGCAGAGCCGAAATTGTAGATGCGGTAAAAAAAATAATAGATAAAGGATATAAATCATCCGATATTACAGAAAAGCTGATTGCAGATAATCTATATTGCCCCGTATTACCTGACTTAGATTTAATCATAAGAACCAGCGGTGAAATGCGCACAAGCAATTTTCATTTGTGGCGAGCAGCTTATTCAGAACTCTATTTCACTTCTGTTTTGTGGCCGGATTTCGATAAAAGTGAATTGATAAAAGCAATTCAGGCCTACCAAAATCGTCAAAGAAGATTTGGTAAAACACAAGAGCAAGTTATCTCATAGGAATAGTCATGAATGTTTCTAAAGTTTTAGCACGATTACCGGTTTTGATTGTAGGAATACCCATCACTTATGTTATTTTGGTTTTAGCTGAAGAATGGGTTCGTGTAGCTTTTTTAGCTGTTATAGCTTTAATAGGCCAATTTGAATTATGCAAAATAATAGATAAAGATGCTAATCGCAAGCCTGTTCCTGAATGGATCGGTGCGCTTGTAATAATGATTTGTTCTCATCTTTACGGGGAACGTGCGCTTTTCATTTCTTTTACTTTAATGATTAGTGCTGCGATGATTTTTACGGTATTACGAGGGCTTCGCGGTGACGGTAGAAGACGATTTTGCCATATTACGTTCAGTCTGTATTATTTGCCGTTTTGTTTAAGCTGTTTTGAATTATTTGCCAAATCAGCCGGTGGCTTATCTTTATTCAGCATTTTAGCTTCTATATGGGCATTAGACATAGGTGCATACGTTTTTGGCATGAGTTTAAGAGGACCGAAACTGGCGCCTAAGATCAGTCCTAATAAGACCATTTCAGGCGCAATTGGCGGAGCTTTATCTTGTATAGTGTTTTTGTATCTTATGAAGCACTTTGACTTTTTAATAATAACTGAAGTTAAGTTTTGGATTTTAGCCATTTCTATTGCTTTAGTCGGTCAATTGGCAGATCTTTTTGAATCAATTTTGAAACGGGAGTCGGAGGTTAAAGACTCCGGCGCACTTTTAGGTTCACACGGCGGTGTATTAGACAGAATCGACAGCGTTTTGTTTTTGGGCCCTGTCTGCTACGCCATTTTAATTATGTAATATTATCCGAAAGGTTTTCAAATGCTGAGTTTATTGAGTGTTATCATAACTACGGTTTTATCAATCTGTTTTGTTTTAGTAAGCATTGCTCTTGTTCATGAGTTTGGTCATTACATTACAGCCAAGCTTTCCGGTATTTGGGTATTAGAATTCGCGATAGGCTTTGGCAACCGTCTTATGAAAACAAGAATCGGCGAAACTCTTTACTCTCTAAGACCTTTTCCCTTAGGCGGTTTTGTAAGACTTGCCGGCATGGATAATGTTGAAGAAGAATCAGACAAAAAAGACGGTGAAGAAGCTGTTGACGAAGACCCTGATTTACCAAAAGTTCCGGCAGATCACCCAAAGAGTTATTTAAGCAGACCTGCTTGGGCAAAGATACTTGTATTAGCAGCCGGTTCTATAATGAATATGGTTTGGGCCGTTGTTTTGTTCATAATGATATATGTCATCGCCGGCGGACCAATCACTAATATCAGTGTTATTGAAGCTATAAAAGATAAAGTTGCATATAATGCGGGTATTCGTTCGGGCGACATCATTGTTTCTATTGATGGCAAGAAATTGACCGATTGGAGCGAAGGGATTTCTATAATTAATAATTCGCCGGGTAAAGAATTAGTTTTAGAAGTAATTCGAAATCACCCTATAAATAAGCATGGAGCAGAAGGTGGAATTCTTCGTGAAGATGTTTCGGTAAACAATGGAACTTACCAAGTATATGATCAAGAAACGCTTTCGTTTAAGGTTATTCCTGAGGGGGTTGCGGGTTCAGCAAAAATCGGAATAAGTTTATCTCCTAACAACTATGATTTTAAAAAATTACCCCTAGGTAAAGCAATTTCCAAGGGAATTTCTGATGGAGTAAATGTTATTTATCAAACCGTAAACGGTCTGGTAAAAATGTTTACGCGCGAAACACAAGCAGACGTAGCAGGGCCTGTAAAAATCATGAAAATGATTAAAGACCAGTCATCTAAGGGGCTTGTAGATTTGCTTTATTTAACAGCAATTCTGAGTGTTAATATCGGTCTGATAAATTTGTTACCATTACCGGTGCTTGATGGTGGCCGCATTGTATTTATTTTGATTGATCTGCTATTTCAATTAATTAATATGATATTCAAAACCAAATTGACTGTAAATTCAAAAGTAGAAGAATCAATTCACTTTGTGGGAATGATTTGTTTGTTGCTTTTGGTTGTATTCGTAACATATAAAGACATTTTGAGTTTTTTCTAAGTAGTTTGAGCAAATGAAATTTTTCTCAAAGCTATTGGCTGTAGTGATTATTTTTCTGTGTTTTTGGGTATTTTACCCTTTTACAGAAACAGAAGATTACTCAAAATTCAGATTTGTTATTTCTGCAGACGGGCCCCTTGCTAAGGGGCAGCTGCAAGATATATTGATTGTTCCTTTTGAGAATAATGCCGAAGGCGGGTTAAGCAGAGTTAAACCCGATTCGGCTTTTTCTATTCAAGTAAATGCACATTATTTGCCTGCTTCTTCAGATGCAAAAAGCAAATTGCTGCAATTGCGAAAAACTAATTCAGATGAATATACTGCAAAGCTTACCGTGGCTCCTGACAGCAATGCAAGCCGTGTTAGGATAACCGTATCTCCATTTGGAAAAGCAGATATTATATTAGCCGAAAGCTATATAGATATTGGCAACAGTCCGTCGTTGCTGGTTGTTCCAAGTGAAAAGAACTTATGTTTAGGCGATAAAGCAACTTTTTCTCTTGCAGTCTTTGAGACAAAATCTACTAAAGGCTTATTTAAGCAGCCAATAAGGGTTAAAATAGACTCTCCGCAAGATATAACTGTAGTAAATCGTGTATTATTTACAGATTTTAATGGGCTTGCCACCTTTACTACTCATATTCATCCGAAATCACGCGCGGGTAATTACAAGTTCAATTTTAGCTGTAAAGACAGTCAACAATCGTTTTTGATGACTATTGCACAAAAAAGCGAAGCAGAAAAGCTTTCTGTTAACTACAAACTTTCTAAGACTAATTCCCCAAAAAATGATTTTCGAATTATTAAAGACATACAACCGAATCCCCAAAACACCGAACAGGCGATTATCAATTTTGACAGCAAAGGTTCGTCTTATAGGCATGCCGAGATCTGGCAGAATGGCATAAACCTTTTTTCATCGCCATTAGAGCAGGATTTTGGAGTAATAATTCTGCCGTATTTCAGAAATGCTTCACCTCAGCTGCCGATATATTTTCGTTTTTGGATGCTGAAAGATAATGAGCTTTTATGCGAAACCAGATCAGTAATTTATAACAAAGGTAACGATTCAAAGATAGCAAATATGATTAAGAGTGCCGCCGCAGTTGTGAGCCCGACGTACCATTTAGGATTTACGAGTGTAGTTCTGACTCAAAATGGATTATTTGAGCAGACGTTGTTCGATAAAACCCAAAGCCTGACTGATTTTGAAAGGCCGGTTATAAGCAATATTTACGATATTAAAAAACCTACGTCAAATTTTGGGCTAGAGGCCTGCATAAATTTTTCTGAAAATCGTTTTTTTTATGTAGAAGATGAATTGCAGCTGAGCCGATTCAGATTTAATGCCATACGTGTTTGGCAGGACCCGGAGAAGCTGTTTAAGCATTTAATAAAACTTAACAACACGCATTGCGGCAATATGGAGGGTTTATTGAATCACGCCTACCTTTGTGCAAAATTGTCAGAATATTTGCCGATTCACGAGGGAGCCGAATTTACTGAAACACTTGAAGGTCTGATTGAGCCGTTATGTTTTTTAAATGACCAATTAAAAAGTAACGAAAACTTACGAGTAAAGTATGAAAAGAGGCTGACTGAAGCGGTGTATTTGTTATCTAAGCTTATTTATGTACCTCAAGAGCTTATTTCATTGATTAGGACAAAAGAAAATTTAAATTCTGATAATGTTTCAGTGCCTAATTTTTTCCAGAAATCTGTTTCATCTGTTGAGCTGAAGAACTCTTTGTCAAAGTGTGGCAAAGCCCTTTTGACAAGTGAATTTCAAACTTATACGCTTAGTTTAAACGATGATGAAACTATCTTTAAAACAGAGAATTTTAGCAAAAAGAAATCTGATATAATCAATAAAATCATAAATTCGCGTGTTACTCCCCTGATTGTTGAATTACTATTTTAAATAAATGAGAAAAAAATGAATTTAGCATTGTTTGATTTTGACGGAACAATAACAACTCACGACAGTTTGCGAGACTTTTTACTTTATGCTTTTGGAATAAAACATTGTATAAAAAAGCTTGCGCCGGTAAGTCCGATGATTTTGGGATATTTATTTGGTATAGCCGACAACCAGAAAGTTAAAACCGAAGTAAGTAAAAGTTTTTTTTCTCAAATGGCGGAATCTGAATTTTCTACGGTTGCCAAAAGGTTTGCGACAGAAGAATTAGATAAAATAGTAAAAAAATCGGCAATAGAAAAAATAGCATGGCATAAATCGAACAAAGATCGAGTAATTGTGGTCTCAGCATCTTTTACCGACTATTTAAAATATTGGTGCGAAAAAGAAGGATTAGAATTAATATCGACCCGCCTAGAAGTTAAAGATGGCAAATTAACGGGATATTTTTCCACACCAAACTGTTGGGGCAAAGAAAAAGTCAGACGAATAAATGAGTATTTAAACATAAAAGATTTTGAAAAGATTTATGCATACGGCGATTCAAAGGGCGACCTTGAAATGCTCAATTTAGCGCACGAAAAGGGCTATCGCATTTTCAAATAAAGTATGTGATTTTTTTAACAAAACGTGCTAGAATTGGCGCATATGAAAAAGAAAACCATTTTAGACATACCCGAGTTTCCTGCTCAAGAAGATGTTACCATAGAGCATAATGATATAATAATCGAAGCCTGTAATTTAGAAAACGTGTGCTCTGCCGAATGCACAACATACTATTTAATTTCGTGGTTTTACAATAGACCCGGCATGATAAGTCGCATAGGCGAAAGACTCATACTTGATGTAGAAGGCAGCAAGGGCGGACACCTTTTCAGAGGTCCCTTTGGTAAAGGGCCTTTAAAGCCGGCATTAGAAAAAATGTTGTATCACATTCAAACCGACTTTGGCGAAGAACCAACTTTGCACTATTTGCCCGGAACTTTTGCAGATAAACTATGCGAAACCATGGAACCTAAATCGAAAGAAGATCATACTGATTTTTACGATTACATATACGACAGATCGGAACTTGCTTCATTAGAAGGCGGAAAATTTATTAAACAACGCAATTTGGTGAACAAATTTGAGCGCGAATATAATCCCGATATAATTATACTAAAAGAAGGTGACATAGAAAGTGTAATGCGTTGCCTTGATAAATGGTATGAGCGATATGGCACAGACGACCATTTTTTAGATATGGAACGGGATTCTGTTGAAATAGGCTTAAAGAACCTGTGGAAGCTGGGAGGCGTAGGCGTCAAAATAGCTTTAAAAAGCGAAATGTGCGGCCTGACATGGGCAGTGCCCGTAAGCCATGACACTTGGATGGTTGTAGTTGAAAAAGCTTCAAGAAATGTAAAGGGCCTGTATCAATATGTGAACAAAGCTTTGGCCAATATTTTACCTGAGAGTGCCAAGTTTTTAAACAGAGAAGCTGACATGGGCATAGAAGGCCTTAGAACAGCAAAGCGGCGCTATAATCCCGTTAAATTTGAGCGAAAAACCACCCTTTACTATTAACTGTTTAAAAATGTGGCATTAAAACGCCCTACGTGTTAGTATATGCGTTGAAATTTTATTAAACCACAGCCGATTCGTTGTCAAAACCTATCAACACAATGCTATCAAAGGTTAAGACCTAAAAACCGAGCCGGCAAAGGTTGTTATCTTAAGACAAATAGGTGGTCGGCATGAATCGTAACAAACACACTTTTGAACCTCTGGCAATCGTTGGCATGAGTTGTTTATTTCCAAAGGCTCAAAGCATATCTGATTACTGGGAAAACATCAAAAAGAAAGTTGACGCTATAAGCGAAGTACCATCAACACACTGGAAGGCAGAAGATTATTATGATTCTGACAAAAAGCGTGCAGACCATGTCTATGCAAAGACCGGCGGTTTTTTAGATTCAATAGATTTTAACCCTGCAGAATGGGGTATTGCGCCATCTGATTTAGACTCAATAGATACATCTCAATTATTAAGTTTGGTTGTGGCGCGCGGCGCATTAAACGATGCGGGCTATTCAGACAATCGCGAATTTAACAGAGATAAAGTAAGCGTAATTTTAGGTTTAACAGGAACCATTGAATTGGTTTTGCCGTTGGGTGCACGACTTGGCCATCCTTTATGGCGCAAAGCTATGCTTCATGCCGGAATTTCATCTGAAATCACAGAAGAAGTTATATCAACGTTAGGCAAAGCATATGTTGGCTGGCAAGAAAACTCTTTTCCGGGTTTACTCGGCAATGTAGCAGCAGGTAGAGTGGCCAATCGATTAGACTTGGGCGGCACAAACTGCGTAATTGATGCGGCATGCGGCAGCTCATTAGGAGCTCTTGAAATGGCTGCTATGCAGCTTTGGACTTACAAGTCAGATATGGCAATAACAGGCGGTGTTGATACCTTCAATGACGTTTTCATGTTCACCTGTTTTTGCAAGACCCCTGCCCTTTCTCCAACCGGTCACGCCCGTCCGTTTAGCGAAGACAACGACGGCACCATACTTGGCGAAGGCATTGGAATGTATGTATTAAAAAGATTATCTGATGCAGAGCGCGATGGTGATAGAATATATGCTTGCATTAACGCCGTTGGCTCATCAAGTGACGGAAAAGGCAAAGCTATTTACGCACCCAGCGCAGAAGGTCAAAAGAAAGCGCTGCTTCGTGCTTACGAAGAAAGCGGAATAAGCCCGAAAGATATTGGTTTGGTAGAAGCGCATGGCACCGGCACCGGAGCCGGCGATCAAGTTGAACTTGTAGCATTAAATGAAGTTTTTGGTGCTTCAGAAACAGGTCGTCCGTGGTGCGCACTAGGTTCTGTAAAGTCTCAAATAGGGCATACTAAAGCGGCAGCCGGCTCTGCAAATATTATTAAAGCAGCATTGGCGCTTTATCATAAAGTAATTCCGCCGACAATAAAGGTTTCGAAACCTGCAAAAATTTTAAGAGAATCAAACAGTGCGTTTTATTTACCAAAAGACATTCGCCCTTGGGTAACAGAAAACGGAAAATCAAGACATGCTGCGGTAAGTTCTATGGGTTTTGGCGGAAGCAATTTCCATGTCATTTTATCTGAATATGACAAATACAAAACCGTCACAGAATGGGAACGGGGTACAGAATTATTTACTTTTTCCGGCGCAAATACAAAAGAAATTAAAGAAAAATTATCTGCATTAAATAATGCAGATGCTTCAACATTAAGAAAACTGGCTGCAGAAAGCCGTCGTGATTTTAACGTTGAATCTGCTTGCCGCTTAACTTTTGTTATTGAAAGCAGCACAGACGTTTCTAAATTGATTTCAGAAATAAATGGCCAACTTGATGCTTCTGCAGATAAAGGGTTTAGCTTACCTAACGGAGCTACTTATTCAATAAAGAATGAAAAAGCCCCCGTCGGCATTCTTTTCCCGGGTCAAGGCTCTCAGTATCCGAGAATGCTTGCAGATTTGATTTGCTCGACCTCAGAAGGTATAAACACCTTACTAGAAAGTGATCGAGAAATCGGTGCTGTTGATAGCTCGGGCAACAGTCTTACAGACTACATTTACCCAAGACCTAAATATGACGAAGAGCTAGACAAACTTAACAGCGACAAACTGCGTTCTACAGATATTGCTCAGCCAGCCATTGGCAGTGTTTCTTTAGGCGGATTCAAAGTATTAGAATCATTCGGATTAAAAGCATCAGCTTTTGCCGGTCATTCATATGGCGAGTTGGTTGCATTATGTGCCGCAGGTGCTTATGACGGAAGTATTTTAGCAAAATTGTCACGCAAACGCGGACAGCTTATGGGTATGGGCAGCGGTGACAAAGGCGGCATGATTGCTGTTCTTGGCGACAGAAAAACTGTTGAAGAAATATTAGAAAAAGAAAAAATTGATTTAGTTGTAGCTAATCATAATTCTCATAAACAGGTTGTTCTTTCGGGCAAAACTTCTGAAGTTGAGCGCGCAAAAGACATTTTCAAATCTCATAAAATTAAGGGAACAATTCTGAATGTTGCCGGCGCTTTCCACAGTTCTTTTGTGGCAGACGCTGCTAAGCCATTTTATGATTTTGTCAAAAACGAAAAGTTCAATGGTTTAAGCGTTCCGGTATATGCCAATACTACAGGTAATAAGTATCCTGAAACCATTGATGAAATAAAAAGCTTATTAGGCAATCAGCTTGCTAACCAAGTCCGCTTTGTTGAAATTATTGAAAACATGTACAACTCAGGGATCAGAACTTTCGTTGAAGTCGGCCCGGGTAACGTGCTGTCAGGAATGCTTAAGAACATTTTGAGCACAGATGATTATAAGGTTTTGACTTTAGATTCATCTGGTGGCAAAAGATCGTCTGTTTATGATTTAGGTCGTTTATTGGCTCAATTGAGCGCATTAGGTTATAAATTAGATATTGAAAAATGGCAAAACGGCACAGAATATCTTAAAACAATCGCTAACGTTAAAACTCCCAAATTTACTTTTAAACTGTGCGGAGCAAACTATAAATCTCCTAAACAGCTTGAAGTGCTTGCGAATTTAAATAAACCGGTGACAGCTAAGCCTGTTATAACCAAACCGGTTATAGCTAAAACAGAAACAAATAATCCACCCGTTTTAACGAAAAAGGAACCACAGCAAACACAAAATTTCGGACAGGTCAGCATGAATAGCAGCATTAAAAAAGAAACAAAAGTCACAACAGTCGCAAATGATACAATAGCGGCTTTGCAAGCGATGCAGCAACAAACAGCAGATTTGCATCGCAAATTTCTTGAAGGTCAGGAACTTGCACAACAAACTTTAATGGCATTGTTAAGCGGTGGCAGTTCACAGGCTTTAACAACTGTAAGACCTGATGTTTCAGCACAACCTCAGACTGTAGCTCAACCAATCGCAGCTCAGCCAATCGCAGCTCAACCAAGAGTTTATGAACCTGTAAAAGTGCAAGTTAAACCGGTTGAACGAAAAGTTGAGCAACCTGCTAAGATTGAATTGCCTAAGATTGCTTCGGTTAACACAGACAAAATCAGAAAGACATTGCTCGAAGTTGTCGCGGAAAAGACCGGGTATCCGACCGAAATGCTCAACCTTGACATGGATATGGAAGCAGATTTAGGCATAGATTCTATTAAGCGTGTCGAAATTATGTCGGCGATGCAGGAAAGATTGCCTGATGCACCGGTTGTTCAGCCTGACCAGCTCGGAAAATTGCGCACTTTGTCACAGATTCTGGAATATATGAGCGCAAACAGCGCAAGTGCTTCGAATACAGCAGCAGCTCAAAATACTGTTGAAGCGCCAAAAGCGAAAAGCGGATTGAATACAAATATTGTAAAAACCGCTTTGTTAGAAGTTGTCGCAGAAAAGACCGGGTATCCGACCGAAATGCTCAATCTTGATATGGACATGGAAGCAGATTTGGGCATAGATTCTATAAAACGCGTTGAAATTATGTCGGCGATGCAAGAAAGATTGCCTGATGCACCGGTTGTTCAGCCTGACCAACTCGGCAAGTTGCGCACGTTGTCACAAATTCTTGAATATATGAGCGTGAACAGCGCAAGTGCTTCGAATACCGCGGTTTCTCAGAATACTGTTGAGGCTCCTAAATCAAATAGCGGATTAAATACAAATGTTGTAAAAACTGCATTGTTAGAAGTTGTAGCAGAAAAAACCGGGTATCCGACCGATATGCTCAACCTTGACATGGATATGGAAGCAGATTTAGGCATAGACTCTATTAAGCGTGTCGAAATTATGTCGGCGATGCAAGAAAGATTGCCTGATGCACCGGTTGTTCAGCCTGACCAGCTCGGCAAATTGCGCACTTTGTCACAAATTCTTGAATATATGAGCGCGAACAGCGCAAGTGCTGACAATGTTTCAGTTCCTCAAAATATTGCTGAAGCCCTTAAATCAAACAGCGGATTAAATACAAATGTTGTTAAAGCAGCTTTGTTAGAAGTTGTAGCAGAAAAAACCGGGTATCCGACCGATATGCTCAACCTTGACATGGATATGGAAGCAGATTTGGGCATAGACTCTATTAAGCGCGTTGAAATTATGTCGGCGATGCAAGAAAGATTGCCTGATGCACCGGTTGTTCAGCCTGACCAGCTCGGTAAACTGCGCACATTAGCACAAATAATGGAACATTTAAGTGTTAACGGCGGCGACAGCAGCT
>JAQVCG010000014.1:25465-37022 GCA_028689875.1 Candidatus Rifleibacteriota bacterium
GAAATTATGTCGGCGATGCAAGAAAGATTGCCTGATGCACCGGTTGTTCAGCCTGACCAGCTCGGTAAACTGCGCACATTAGCACAAATAATGGAACATTTAAGTGTTAACGGCGGCGACAGCAGCTGTGACAACACTGTAGGTAGCAGCAATGATGTTAATAGCGCTTCTTCAGATTACGACACTGTATTATTGGGAGTTGTTGCAGAAAAAACCGGGTATCCCGTTGAAATGTTAAGTTTAAATATGGATATGGAAGCTGATTTAGGCATAGACTCAATTAAACGAGTCGAAATTTTGTCAGGATTCCAAGAAAAAATGCCTGATGCTCCGGTTGTTCAGCCCTCAGATTTAGGTAATTTCAGAACCATAGGACAAATTTTGGATTTTTTGCATTCGAGAGACAGCAAAAGCACCTGTAATACGACTAATTCAACAGTTGCATCAGTAGCTGAACCTGAAAAAAAAAGTAATGAAAACCCTGAAGGTTCTGTAATACGAACAATCATAAGAACCGTTGAAATTTCACCGGCTCCTGATGGTGGGAAAATTTTAAAAGCGGGTGATACCGTTTTAATAAGCAATGATGACCTAGCTTTGGCCGAGGCTGTTAAGGCTTCGTTCGCAAAGGCAGGGCTGAAAGCAGAGACTCGCTCATTAGCAGAAATTAGCGAGGGGCGTTTTCCCATCGACACAAAAGGACTGCTAATAATCGCTCCGGCACCGGAAAAAGTGCTTATGAACTTGTGGGAAAGCACATCAGAAGAATGGTTAAAAGACGCATTTATGGCAATTCAGAAAGCAGGACAGACTGTAAAGCTTAACAATGGCGTAATTGCGACGGTATCAAGATTAGACGGTCATTTTGGGTTAGACAGCATGACCAAAACGGCAGACCCTGTTCAGGGCGGGTTGGCAGGCATTACGAAGACAATAAGATACGAATGGCCGGAAGTTACGGCGAAAGCAATAGATTTAGATTATCGCTACAAAGACGAGAACGAAGTTGCCGACAAGCTTGTAGCCGAAGTTTCTGCGAAAAGCTTTATGGAAGTCGGGTTAAGCAAAAATTCACGCATAAAAATTGAAGAAATAGAGGCTGAATTACGAGAAGATGACAGATGCCCTGCGAATTTCAGAAATAGCGATGTAATTGTTGTTACAGGCGGAGCGCGCGGCGTTACTGCTGAGACTGCGATTGCTTTTGCAGAAAAATACAAGAGCACTATGGTTCTTATCGGACGTTCGCCGTTACCTAAGGAAGAACCTGCTTGGCTGCGCGGTTTGAGTGATGAAGGAGCAATGAAAAAAGCGATATTGGCGAATTCGGGCAAGCAGATGTCTGTGAAAGAGCTGCAGGCTGAGTATCACTCTTTTGTTGCGAATCGCGAAGTGTTGAATAATTTGGAGCGCATTCGCAATTCGGGAAGCAAAGTTTTCTATTATTCTGCGGATATTCGCAATGAAAGCGAGATCGAGAAAATAGTTGATAAAGTCAGAGTTGAAGCCGGGAACGTAACCGGTTTGATTCATGGGGCCGGTGTTTTACGCGACAGACGAATTGAAGATAAAACAAGAGAGCAGATCAGCGATGTTTTAGACACTAAGGTTCGTGGCTTGCGCAATATTTTAAAAGCTATTACGCGCGACAATATAAAGGTTGTTGTGCTGTTTTCGTCATTTTCAGGGCGACAAGGACGCTTAGGACAAGTAGATTATGCTATGGCAAATGAGGTCTTGAACAAGGCTGCTCAAAAGCTTAGAATTTTGAGACCTGAATGCCGTGTAATGGCGTTTAACTGGGGCCCATGGGATGGCGGCATGGTAAATGCGAGCTTGAGAAACGTATTTTTGGCAGAAGGCATTGGGCTAATACCGCTAAAAGCAGGCGCACGCTGCCCAATTATTGAACTGACAAACCCGTCTGAAAGTGCTGTTGAAATAGGCATTATGGGAACATTAGGCACTGCCGACGGTTCTGCAGGGACTCTTTCGGGGGCAACAAAATTTACAAAAGCTTTTGACTTTAATTTAAATGTTGAAGAAAATTCCTGGCTGAGATCACACGTTTTGAACGGCGACCCGGTTTTGCCCATGGCAGTAGCAGGAGAGCTGATGTCAGAAGCAGCTTTGGCAAATAACATCGGTATGCAGTTTGTCGGATACAACGAAATGCGCATTTTGAAGGGTGTTGTTTTAAAGAACGGCGCTTCTCAAGTTGTTTCTGTTTATACATCTACCCCGACAAAAACTGACGATGGTTATTCGGTGATTTGCGAAATCAGAAGCAAATCAAATGAAAGAGAAACAATCAATGCCCGCGCAGAGATAATTTTAACCGAGGGCTTTGTTGAAAAAAGCCCGGAGAATTTAAACGTTGATGCCGAGCTGATTTATCCTGATTCAATTAACGAAGTTTATGAAAATGATCTGTTCCACGGCGAATTTTTTAAATCATTAACAGAAATTTTGGGTTGGTCAGACAAAGGCATTAAGGCCTTAAGCAAAACTTCCCCTGCCCCGTCTGAATGGTTTGCCAGACCGATTCGCACGGCTTTTTGTTCTGAACCTATGAGTATTGATGCAGCTTATCAATTGATGATATTGTGGACGACAAAAGTTTGCGGAGCAGCTTCTTTGCCGGGATACGCGAAAAAATATCGAAAATTCGTCAATGAATTTAACGATGAGCGAGTAATCATTTCTGCGCGCGCAAAGCGCAAGGGCTCAATGATGGCAGAAGCAGATATCGACTTTATAAGTGAAAGCGGCAAAGTTGTAGCAAGAATCGAAGGCTATGAATGTACACTAAATGAAAATTTAAAACACGCCTTCAAATTGAGAAAAGTAATCGGAGCCTGAAATGACAGTCAACAAGCATAAATCTCCTTATTCCATTGCAATAACGGGAATCGGAGGAATTTTTCCCGGTTCTTCAAATCTCGAAGAATTTTGGCAGATGATAGATGAGGGTCGAAGTGCTGTTGGCAGGGTTAATGATGGCCGTTGGCCCGAATCAGGCGAAAATTATCAGGGCGTTGGTTACGAGCCTGACAAGGTAAAGACAGTAAATTGTTGCTCTATTAAAGAGTTACGTGAAAACTATGAAGGTTTAAACGTTACTCCCGAGTTCATGTCAAATCTTGATCCTTTGTATAAAATAGCTTTATTAGCGGGTCGAGATGCATTTTATGATGCAAAAACAGAGAATCTTGATCGCACTCGCGTTCAGGTAATAATAGCTAATATTGCTTTGCCGACCGACTCAACGTCAGCAATCACGCGCAAGCTTAACATGGAAATCATTAAAAGCAAGCTCGATGGCAAGCAAGTCTCAACTGAATCGCTATTTGATGATAACCCTTTGAATAGGCTGTCAGCAGAGTTACCGGCCGGTCTGATTGCAGCAACACTTGGCTTGGGCGGCGGCTGTTACACGCTTGATGCCGCTTGTGCTTCGTCTTTGTATGCGATTAAACGCGCCTGTGATGAATTAACGGCAGGTCGGGCCGATGCGGTTCTTAGCGGTGGTTTATCGCGCCCCTCTTGTCAGTTTACGCAAATGGGGTTCACTCAACTTCACGCCATATCAGCTTCGGGCATTTGCCGGCCGTTTGACAAAGATGGAGACGGCTTGATTGTAGGTGAAGGCGGCGGGCTATTTTTATTAAAACGCTTGGAAGACGCAATAAATTGCGGCGACAAAATATATGGCATTATTCGCGGCATTGGCCTCGCCAATGACATAGGCGGCAGTTTGTTGGCTCCATACACAGAAGGCCAGCTTAGAGCTATGCGCGATGCTTATGCCCAAGCAGGATGGCAACCGACCGAAGTACAACTAATTGAATGTCACGGCACAGGCACTCCGACAGGCGATGCCGTTGAATTAAAGAGCATTAAAGAGTTAATGGGCACGATTTATCCGGAAGATTATGAGTGCGTTATCGGCTCTGTAAAATCAAATGTCGGCCATCTTTTAACCGGAGCAGGCGCTGCAGGCTTAATGAAGCTCATTCTTGCCTTAAAAAACAGCAAGCTGCCCGGTGTTGCAAATTTCAGAAGTGCAGACCCTGCATTAGAATTAGATAAAACACCAATTAGAATTTTAACCGAATCAAGAGTATGGGAAAGGCCATTTGAAGGTATTTCTCGAAAATGTGCTTTGAGCGCATTCGGTTTTGGCGGTATTGACGGTCATGTTTTGTTAGAAGAATATTTGCCGAGTGCTCATTCGTTAACGGCCGGACACCCTGTATTACGAAGAAATCGTCCAAAACCTTTGTTAACCGGTATGCCGGATATTAAAGCAGGCAGCAATACAAACGAACTGCCCGAAGTTGCTGTTGTAGCATTAGACACATTTGTGGGCAGCTTAAAAAATTCTAAAGACTTTTTTAAAGCTATATTAAATTGCGAACCGGCCAAAAAGCCTGTTCCAGAAAACCGCCACAGATGCGCCATTGACAATGTGGAATTTAAAGAAGGCGCATACATAGACAAGCTAGAAATTAGAGCCGGGGAATTTAAAATATCTCCGCTGGAGCTAACCGAAGTTTTACCTCAGCAGCTTTTGATGTTGAAGACTGTCTCAGGCGCAATGTCAGAAATGACGTCAGACATACAAAAAGAAAAGATGGATTGGGGCACTTTTATAGGTATAAGCCAAGATTTTGACGCTTCAAATTTTGCTTCACGCTGGGCAATAAAGGCTGATTCCGCTAAGTATAATATTACTGAAATTGACAGCGCAGAGCTGGCAGACGCAATTTCGGCGCCATTAAATCACCCGCGCACTGTCGGAGCCTTAGGTGGAATCGTTGCAAGCCGTATTGCCAGAGAATATGGCATAGGCGGCCCGTCTCATACTTTTTCAAGCTCTGAAAACTCGGGGCTTTCTGCTCTCGAAGCAGCTGTTCGTTCGTTGCAAAATAACGAAATTAGCACAGCAATCGTTGGTGCCGTTGACATGGCCGGCGATTTGCGCCATCTGTTGGCAACAGACAAGTTAAGGCCTTATTCACGCATTGGCGGCTCTGTTCCTTTTAACAAAGGCTCAGACGGAGCTTTCCCGGGAGAAGGAGCTGTTGCTCTGATTTTGAAGCGCAAAGATGATGCTTTAAAAGACGGTGACAGAATTTTGTCAATTATTAAGGGAATAGGCAAAGCCAGTTGTGATTCATTAGATAGTAAAGATTCCAAAATCAATGCCTGCATGCGTGCCATGGACAATGCCTGGAAAGAATCGGGGCTTGTTCCCGCAAAGGTTCGTCTATTTGAAGCTTCGGCTTCAGGCTCTGCATTTGAAGACGAAATCGAAGCCGAAGCAATGTCGCGCTATATGCCGGTTCGAGATATACGCAAAGAAGATCTGTTTCAAAACGATAGTCAACTTTGTGCAATTTCTGCGACTAAAGCGGTTATTGGGCAGACAGGTGCGGCTGCAGGTCTATTTTCTTTGGCGAAGGCTGTTTTATGCCTAAACCGCCAGCTCTTACCAAGTTATAAAACTCTTACAAACCCGATTGAACCGTTAGCAAAGAGACAAGATTTTTTCTTTACTCCTAATTCGGCTCAATATTGGTTCAGAAATAGAGTTGAAGGCCCCAGAGTAGCAAGCGTAAACTCGATTGGTCTTGATGGCTCTTATTATCATGCGGTTCTTGAAGAGTTTGAAAAAGACGAATTATTAACTCAAAAAGCGAAAAACGCTGATTCATTTGATTGCAGTTTCCCTGCAGGAGAGCCTGAAGAATGTGTTTTTGCTATTGGCGGAACAGCAACTTGCGATTTGAAAGAACGTATTTCTGCATTGAGAAATCTCGAAGCATCGTCAATACAGCAATTAGCACGAGAATATGCGCAGCAGTTTCCTTTAAGAGACTACGCAAAGGTGTTTGCCGGAATTGTTGCATCATCGATTGGCGAATTACGCGAGAAGATAGATTTAGCGGTAAGCCACATATATAACACCCCAGACAAGCCAATTCTTTTTGGTCCTGAAAATGGTGACAAGGTTTTTTATAACCCGAAGCCCAATGCAGTTAACGGGAAAGTTGTATTTGCATTTCCCGGTTCAGGGAACCACTTTTTATCAATGGGAACAGAACTGGGAGTCACCTGGTCTGAACATTTAAAGAAACTTGATAAAAACTATGAATTGGTTGCATCACAGTTCGCACCAAGAAAAATAGCACCATGGCGCCTTGCGTATGGTGAAAACTATGAAGAAGAAGCTATGGGAAGCTTAATTGCCGACCATAATTCGCTGGTTTTCAGTCACGTCTCTTGCTGCGCATTTTTAAGCGATGTAGTTCGTTCGTTTGGAATTGAACCTCAGATAATTATGGGTTACAGCCTTGGCGAAACTGCAGGAAACTTTGCGACAGGCACTTGGCGTGAACGTGACGAAATGGTTCGCAGAATGAGAAATTCCAATCTGTTTACCACTGAGCTGATTGGCGAATATAATGCGCCTCGCAAACACTGGGGACTAGATCAAAATGCTAAGATAGAATGGGCTTTAGGTGTGATCGCATGCCCCGCATCAGAAGTTGAAAAATATATAGCTGATTATGATCAGGTTTATATATTAATTGAAAATACCCCCGAAGAATGTGTAATTGGCGGCAACAGAGCTCAGCTTGATGTTTTGGTAAATATTATCAATAAGCCGTTTTTCGCATTAGACGGAGTTTCTTCGGTGCATTGTCCTGCTGCTATCCCCGCATCAGAAGCATATAGAAACCTGCATTTATATGATTGCTACCCGCCTGAAGGCATGTCATTCATCAGCAGCGGAAAAGGCGATGTTTTTGTTCCGGAAAGAGAAGCAAGTGCTGATTCTATTCTTGCACAATGTATAGGCAAAATCGACTTTCCTAAGTGCGTAGAAACAGCATATAGCGAAGGCGGCAGAGTGTTCTTAGAAATGGGACCGCAAGGTTCAATGACAAGAATGATCAACAAAATATTAGGCGACAGACCGCACTTTGCGCGTGCGATAATGCCAAAGAACAGAAATCAAAACTCAAGTTTAGTCAGATTCTTAGCAAATTGCGTAGCAGAAGGCATAAAAGTAAACTTAGAGCCGTTATATGCTGTTCCTGAAAAAGCTTCAGTTAATTCAACGCGTTCTAAGCTTAAACCGATAGAAGTTCCGACTTGTCACCCCATAATTGTTCCTACACCCAAAAAGCAAGAAGCAATTATAGAAATGCCAAAACCTGTTGTTGAAGCACCTAAGGTCGAGCCGGCAAAAAAAGTGTCTGCAGATTTGCCGAAAAGTGTTCCGCAGCCTATGCCTAAGCCTCAGACAATGACGCAGCAAAAGTCTCAGTCTCCGATTAAACCTCAGGTAGTGCCACAGTATCAGTCTCAGTCAATGCCTCAGCAGCAGTCTCAGACGCTGCCGAAAAGTATGCCTAAAACTTTGCCCACACCGCCAAAATCCGAACCTGTTGTCACAAAACCGGTTTATGTGAGCAAAACAGAAGAAAATACATTTAAAGAGTCTTCAATGAACAATATAGCACCTAACACATCAAATTCAGTAGTCGCTTCATGGTATGAATCACAAAAATCTCTTGCTGATGCACACAATGCGTATCTGAACTTTTCAAATTCTACCACCGAGCTGATTGGTAAAATTATTGCAGGCGAAGCATTTGTACCTGCAAATGTAGTAATCAATAAAAGTGAGCCAACCAAACCTGCTTTGAGGTATCCAAAGGCTTATACAGGCGAAATTTTTCTTGACCGAAAAGGTTCTATGGAATTTGCCGTAGGGAAAATCGGAAACGCACTTGGCGACTATTTTGCAAGTATTGACGCGCATCCGACCCGCGTTAGATTGCCTGATATTCCTTTAAACTTTGTTGATCGCATAATAACTGTTGAAGGTGAAAAAGGTTCGTTAAAACAAGGCAGGGTTGTAACAGAACATGATGTTTACCCCGAAACCTGGTATTTAGACAATGAATGTATGCCCACAGGGTTGGCAGTAGAAGCCGGTCAGGCAGACTTGTTCTTATCGGCTTGGCTTGGCATTGACTTTAAAACCAAAGGCATAGCAAAATACAGACTCTTAGACGCTGTTGTAACTTTCCATGGGCCATTACCGCGCCCCGGCGACACTATTCATTACGACATTAGGGTTGACAGATTTATAAGACAGGCTGACACCTATTTGTTCTTCTTTGAATACGACGGAAGCATTGACGGCAAACATTTAATTACCATGAGAAACGGTTGCGCCGGCTTCTTCACAGACAAGCAGCTGGCAGACGGTAAAGGAATCGTTCTTACCGAAGATGATTTACGCCCTTCACCGCAGCCGGACCTGCCGGGACGCGAAAACTTGCCGGTAATGGTCAAGCAATCGTTTGATGACGATGCTCTAGAACTTCTGAGACAAAGCAGATTTGAAGAAGCTTTTGGCAGCGACTTTGCAGGACTCAATATTAATGCTCAAACGATACCGTCGGGCGATCTTAAAATGATCGACCGCATAACAGAAATCGACCCAAAGGGCGGAAGATTCGGCTTAGGAAGAATAAAAGCGGAAATTGATATACCGCAAAATGCTTGGTTCTTAACACAGCATTTCTGTGACGACCAGGTTATGCCGGGGACACTGATGTATGAATCGTGCATGCAGTCTTTGCGTGTGTTCCTGCTTAGAATGGGTTGGATAGCGCCTGCTGAAACCAGCGCATTTGAACCTATAATCGGGGTTCAGAGTCAGCTGAGATGCAGAGGGCAAGTAATTCCGGGCGTTAAAAAAGCATTGTATGATATTGAAATAAAAGAGCTCGGTTATGGGCCAGAACCTTATGCGATTGCTGACGCGCTTATGTTTGCCGATGGGAACCGAATTGTTCAGGTTTTAAATATGTCAATTAGGTTAAGCGGCACAAACCGCGCTGAAATCGAACAACTTTGGAAATCTCGAATAAATTGCGTGTGCACGCCAACAATTGTAAAACAAAGCAATTCTGAAGTATTGCCTGCGTTGTACACAAGTGAACAAATCAGAGAATATGCTATCGGCAAACCTTCTCTGTGCTTTGGTCCCGAGTTCAAAGCATATGACAACGACAAATTTTTGGCAAGACTGCCTAATCCGCCGTTTTTGTTTGTGGATAGAATTACAAAAGTAAACGCAGAATATTTAAAGATCCAAACTGACGGAACAGTTCAGGGGCAGTTTGATATTAAGCCTGATCACTGGTTTTTCAGAGCAAACAGACAGAGCAGTATTCCGTTTGCCGTAATGTTAGAGTTCCCGCTGCAAGTGTGCGGTTGGTATTCATGCTACATGGGTTCAGCTAATACAAGCAACAAACCTTTGCATTATAGAAATCTAGATGGTTCGGCAATTTTGTATGAAGATGTAAATTTAAACAGCGGTACACTGACGGCGACCGTTAAATCTACAAAGGCTGCGAGCTCAGCAGGAATGCTGATACAATCGTTTGATTTACTGGTTACACAGGGAAACCGCAAAATTTACGAAGGGGAAACAACCTTTGGATTCTTCTCAGAAGAAGCGCTTGCGAACCAAATCGGTTTACGCGGAGTGAATCGATATACGCCTACGGAGGCCGAGAAAGCGCGGAGTTTCCACTTCGAATTACCTAACCAGGCTCCGTTCACCCCTTCCGATAATACAGAAATTAATGTTAACGGACTGACTTTGCCCGGCAAAGCACTGTTGATGGTCGACAACATAGAATTGTTCATTCCTGACGGCGGACCGAAGGGATTGGGCTATATCAGGGGCACTAAGACTGTTGATAAAAATGAATGGTTCTTTAAGGCGCACTTTTATCAAGACCCGGTTATACCCGGTTCGTTGGGGCTTGAGTCGTTTATTCAGCTGATGAAGATTGCGGCGATTAACAGGTGGGGTGCCGAATTGCGCGACACTGAGTGCCACTTTGAACCGATTGCTGTTGGGAATAAACATAAATGGTCATATAGAGGTCAGGTCATACCGACAGATAAGCTTGTGACGGTTGATGCGTGCATAACAGCGATTGATGATGCAAGCAAGACTATGATTGCTGACGGCTTCTTGTCGGTAGACGGGCGAATCATTTATTCTATGAAAGACTTTGGTCTGCGCGTTGCTGTTGGAGGGATCGCTTGACAGAAGTTATCGACTGCAAAAATATTATCGAAACGATTAAGGGCGGTATAAAGAGCGGTTTAGCGCAAGGAAATGCTGGTTTGAAGCCGAAAGCGTCTTTTGTGTTGGTCGGCGACAATGTATTTTCGAAACGTTATGTTGATTTAAAGATGAAAGCCTGCCAAGAAGTAGGTTTTGAAGTTGAAATAATCAATTTCAGCGCCAACGTAAGTGAAGACGCTTTACTTGAAACGATAGTCAAACTTAACTCAGACAGCGATGTTAACGGAATATTGGTGCAAATGCCGCTACCTGAGCACATAAATGAGTATAAAATTAAAAATGCGATAGATAAAGATAAAGACGTAGACGGTCTTAGCGCAGAAAACACATTTAATATCGTATTCGGAAAAGGCGGGCATATACCTTGTGTGCCCGCGTCGATTCTTTATATTCTCGAGTTATACAATGTCGATTTTAATAATAAAACTATTTTAATTGCGGGCAAGTCAGATATTACGTCAAAGCCCTTGTTAAACGTATTTTCAAACTTAGACAATGCTGACGTAATATTTTGCGATCACGATTCAAAGCGCTTAGCTGAGTTTGTAAAAATTGCAGACATAATTGTGTCGTGCTGCAATTTGCCGGGAATAATTGATTCGGATTGGATGTCAGCAAATTCTTACGTCTTTGATGCCGGAAACACTTGCATAAAAGATGAAACTAAAAAAATCGGTTACAGGGTTGTAGGCGATGTTGACCTTAAAGAAACCTGCAAAGCAAAATGCATAACCCCTGTTCCGGGGGGCTTAGGCCCGCTGTCTATAGCAATGCTGACCAAAAACATTTACAACGCTTTTGTCTCACAAATCTAATAGGCAATGCAAAGCAATAGCGACTGCTTGATCTGCTTATAGTTTAGAACTTCTGATTAAGTTCAAAGTTTACGCGCTTATTGGAGAAACCTTCGCTCAGCACAGTATCGGCATAAGAAACAATCGCCGAGAATCCGTATTTAGTGTTGTAATCAAAGCTAACTGCAAGATCTAAACCGTCTCTGCCGGGAATTTTCCACGAATTTTCAACAGATGCGCCATATATGCCCCAGTCAGAATTATGATCTTTATTAAGCATACTGCGGCTGTATACAGCGCTTAAGCCTAAATCTAATTTATACATATTTTTGTCTCTAACCGAAGAGTTATATGCAAACCCTGCATTTGCGTATAATAAATTGTAATCGTTGCGCTTAAAGTTCAAAGCAAAGGCGTTGCCGCCTGTAAATGTTTCGCTTATGTCCGGGCGGTCAAGTTTTGTGTAATTGAGTGAAATAACCGGAACAAAACTGTGGCGTTCACTTTTATTCATCTTGCCGTATCCGACTTCGATGCTTTTCACATGCTGCTTCCATGCGCTGTCATA
>JAQVCG010000015.1:0-20445 GCA_028689875.1 Candidatus Rifleibacteriota bacterium
AAATTTGACTGCGATTTATCGACTTCGCCTAATTTTGAATCGGCACAAGACTGCGCTGTCTTTTTTATTGCCGGATACCACCACACACACGCAAACTTAGCTATAAAAGCTATCAAAAATGGTGCGGCTGCGGTTGTTGAGAAACCTGCCGTTACAACGAAAGAGCAGCTAAAAGCAGTGCTCGAATGCGACAGGCTTTTTCCCGGAAAACTCTTTACCTGCTATCATATGCGCTATAACCCTTTATTTAAGCAGGCGCTGCACGATATAAACGGCCTCAGCTACCTAAAGAACGCAAGCGACTCTAATAGTCTGCAAGCTATGAGCAGCCTGCAAAGCACGGGTGCATTGAAACATAAGCCTGTGCACCTGACTGCCGATGTCTTTGAGGTTCCGTTGCCTGATTTGCACTGGTATAGGTGGCCAAACTCGCAGAGCCACATTGTTTCGAACGGGTGCCACTGGATAGACCTGTTTTTGTTCGCAAACGCTTATAGCCGCCCCGTTAAAGTGAACTTAGAACTTATGCGAAATGGCGACAGTGTTTCTTTTGCAGAGCTCGAAAACGGCGCGTGCCTTTGCTTGCATCTGACGCATCTTGGCAGTCCGCGAATCGGAGTGCAAGATTATGTCGTTTTGCGTTCTGGCAGTGCGACTGCGACGGTTACAAATGGCTGCGAGTATCGTTTCGAAGACGAAATTTGTTTGCGCCGGCGCGCCTCTTACAATAGAATGGGCGCTTATAAAGAAATGTATAAAAACATTTCGGCAGCGGTTGCCGCCGGTAAAAAGGGTGATTCAGCCGATATGCTCAGGTTCACGAACGAAGTTGTTTTAGAATTGAACGAAATTTATAAACAAAAATACCGGGAGAATAACCCATGAAAGTTTTGCTCATAGACCCCCCATTTAGAAGCTTTGCAGGCATATTCAGCATGTATTTTCCGCTTGGCCTTGCCTATTTGGCGGGCGCCGCAAAACGCGCGGGATACTCCTGCAAAATTCTCGATATGGACGCAGCTGAAGCAAAAGAAGGTTCGGTTGATTTCACCCGTGAATACCAAAGCTACGACAACTATATAACCGCAATTAACGACCCGATGCACCCGAGCTGGCAGCTTTTAAAACGATTGGCGGTTGAACAGCAGCCCGATGTAATCGGCATTACTGCGCTGACGACAAAGTTTGGCTCTGTAATCCAAACTGCAAAATTCTGCAAAGAAGTGCTGCCAAATGTGCCTATAATCGTGGGCGGGGCACACGCTTCAACAATGCCCGGGCTCACCGCTAAAATCCCCGAAGTTGATTTTGTTATGAGAGGCGAAAGCGATGAGTCGTTCCCCGAACTGTTGGACGCTATAAGAGATAAAGGCGATTTTAGTAAAATAGCCGGGTTGACATATAAAGTCGGCGAAAAAGTTGTGCACAATCCCGACAGAGTGTTTGCGCAAAACCTCGACGCATTGGCTTTGCCCGATAGAGGCGCTCTGATGAACCCCGAAAACTATTCATCAGAAGACATGGGAGTTATTCTTACTTCGCGTGGTTGTCCGTTCAGATGCAGCTATTGCTTCCATATGTGGGAAAGAAAAGTGCGCTATCGAAGCGTAGAATCAGTTATCGAAGAAATTAAAGAAGTGCATGAAAAATACAATACAACGCAGTTTTCGATTAAAGATGACTCCTTTACGGTAAAAAGATCGCACGTTTTGGCTCTATGCGAGGCTTTTAGAAAACTGCCATTTAAACTGACGTTTAATTGCACTACAAGAGTCGATTTGCTCGACGACGAAATAATAAGGGCAATGAAACAATCGGGGCTTTCGCAGCTTAGCGTTGGTATAGAATCGGGTTCGGCAGAAATTTTAAAACAAACCGACAAAGATATTACACACGATCAGATACTCAAAGCCGCAACACTTTTGAACAAACACGGAGTCTTCTGGACAGGCTACTTTATGATCGGGCTCCCGACCGAAACCGAAGAAGACATATTGAAAACTTTAAAATTCTTGCGAAAAAGCAAGCCTCATTTCGGCGGCTTAGGCGTTTATAACCCGTTCCCGGGCACAAAACTTTTCAGGCAGGGATTAGAAATGGGCCTTCTCGATGCAGAACCGCCGTTAGAACACTTCTTGCACACTAACCCGAAAGACTTGTTTTTCAAAGACCCGCAACGTCGCGTGGCACACATAAGCCACAAGCGCTTTACAGAGCTTTCCGAAATAATGGCGCAGGCATTTCACAAGCACAACACCAATTTCTTCAACTTAGCGCGCCGCTTGTTTGCGCGAAAACACGTTTATATGTATGACAGACGCATTCTGCGCCGAGATTTGATCAAAGGCCTCGAATTCGTAGGCCTCAAAAAAATTATCGACTTTCTGAGGGGCAAACGATGAAACAAATACTGCAAAACCTAAAAACCGGCAAAACAGAACTGGCAGAAATACCCGTTCCATCGGTTCGCAAGGGGTGTTTGCTCATTCAAACCTCTAAAAGCCTGATTTCTCTCGGCACCGAAAGAATGCTGCTGAATTTTGGCAAAGCAAATTTAATCGACAAAGCGCTGCAGCAGCCCGATAAAGTCCGCCAAACGCTGCAAAAAGCAAAAAATGACGGCATCGGCCCGACTATTAACGCAGTATTTAACAAGCTTGAGCAGCCGCTTCCCTTAGGTTATTCAAACGCAGGAACAGTGTTAGAAGTAGGGGAAGGAGTATACGGGTTTAAGCCGGGCGACCGCGTGGTTTCTAACGGATACCACGCCGAAGTGGTTTGCGTGGGCGCAAATTTGTGCGCAAAGATACCCGATAATGTCGGCGATACTGCTGCGTCATTTGTTGTCGTTTCGTCGGTGGCACTTGAGGGAGTGCGCCTGGTTAACCCCACTTTGGGCGAATCGGTGGCGGTTATCGGGCTCGGCCTGGTGGGGCTTTTAACGGCTCAGATCCTTTTGGCGAACGGGTGCAGAGTAATCGGCTTTGATTATGACGGCGCAAAGGTTAAGCTCGCAGAAAGCTACGGCGTTGAGGCTCACGACCTTTCAAGCGGAGTCGACCCTGTGGCTGCGGCAATGACTTTCTCGCGCAGAAACGGTGTTGACGCTGTTGTTATAACCGCTTCGACGACCAGCAACGACCCCATATCGCAAGCGCCGCAAATGTGTCGAAAACGCGGCAGAGTGGTATTAGTGGGTGTTGTGGGGCTTGAATTGTGCCGCGATGACTTTTATAAAAAGGAAATCTCTTTTACCGTTTCTTGTTCTTATGGTCCGGGGCGGTACGCAAAGGAATACGAAGAAAAAGGCTTCGACTACCCCATAGGCTATGTGCGTTGGACAGAACAACGCAATTTCGAGGCGGTCTTAGATTTGATGGCGCGCAATAAGCTTTGTGTTGAAAAGCTGGTTTCAAAAGAAATAGATTTTGATGAGGCCGAAAAGGCTTATGAGCTTGTTGCAAGCGCAACAGACATACTGGGTCTGGTTTTAAAATACAATAAAAACGTTGATTTAACGCAAAAGTCGGTGGTTCTCAAAACCATGCCGGATTATGCTTTTAACGACGCCGGGCGTGCAGTTATAGGGTTTATCGGGGCAGGTAACTATGCGAGCGGTATTCTTGTGCCTGCTTTTGCTGAAACTAATGCTGTGTTAAAGACAATCGCCAGTTCGGGCGGGGTCTCAGGCAATCACGTGGGTAAAAAATTCGGGTTCTCGGTTGCTACAACCGATTATAAGCGAATATTAAACGACCCTGAAATAAATACTGTAGTTATCGCAACGGGTCATTCATCGCACGCACGATTGATTGCAGAGGCTTTAAACAGCCAAAAGCACGTATTTTGCGAAAAGCCTGCTGCATTAAGCGAAGATGAAATTGAAATGATTCGAACGAGCTACGAAAAAAGCAGCTTAGCAAATAAAAAACTGCATCTGATGATCGGCTATAATAGGCGATTTTCCCCTGTTATTAAGGCTGCTAAAGAAAATCTTAAAAACGAAACGGACCCTTGCAGCATAATTATAACCGTTAATGCGGGCGCAATCCCCGATGAACACTGGGTGCACGACGCAGAGGCGGGTGGCGGAAGAATTATCGGCGAATGCTGCCATTTTATCGATTTAATCAGACATTTAACGCAAAGCCCTATTGAAAGCGTTGAATCAATGTGTATGAACGCTTCGAGTGACAGCAAAAACCCGCCCGACACAGCCTCAATTTTTATTAAGTGCAAAAATGGGAGCATTGGCACGGTGCACTATTTTGCGAACGGCTCTAAGGAGTTTCCCAAAGAGCGAATTGAGATTTTTTGCGCCGGTAAAATTATGCAGATCGATAATTTTAAGTCGCTGACGCACTTTGGGTGGCGCAAAGCGAAAAATGTTTCGTTGTGGAGCCAGGATAAAGGCCAGAATGCTTGCGTGAAAGAGTTTATTGAAGCTGTTGAGAAGGGCTCGCAAACGCCTATAGGGATAGATGAAATCTTAGAGGTGGCCAAATTAACGTTAAAGGTGGGCAAATAGCGGTGGAATCAGGAAGAGACTGGTTATTAGATATATTTAAATATTCTGACACCATGACGTATTTGAAGCCCGAGCAGACCTTTGGGCGTATTAAGTTTATGCTTAGGCGCAAGTTTGAGGTTACAAGGTTTAACCCTGCTCTTGTAGAAAAGGCGCGCAAAAACACCGAAAGAATTCTTTCTGCCGGCTTTGAGGCTATAGATTTCAATTTTAACAACTCTGTAGAACGAATGCTATGCAACCGCATCAAATGGACATCAGGAGATTATGGCTGGTTCAAAAGACCTGAAAAATTGTGGGTATACAAGCTTAATTATTTTGATTGGATTTTTGATGAAAAATTGAATCTTGATGTGGCTGAATACGCCATTTTAGACTGGATATGCAAAAACGCTGACAGCCGTGCTGAAAGCTGGGAACCATACCCAATGTCACGTCGTTTGATTTCTTGGGTGAGATGGCTGAAAAAGAATGAAAAGGATTTGATCGTTTCTACGGTTAATTGTATTTCAGAAGCTATTGAATGTCAGGTTGGCAGACTGTTTAAAGACATTGAATATCATATTCAGGCAAATCATGTAATGACAAACCTTCAGGCTATTTTGGTGGCGGTTGATTATTTGCTGAGCCAAAATTTTGATTTGCACAAAGACTTTAAAAAGGTGGTAGACGAGCTGATAAATCAGCTGAATCTTCAGTTCTTTGCAGATGGAGGGCACTTTGAGCGCAGTCCCATGTATCACGCCGAAATGATGGAGGCTGTCAAAGATATTAAAGATGCTCTCGACAGGTTGGTAAAAAGACCGCAAGTCAGTCATATTGTGGTAATGGAAATGGATTTTACTTCGTCGCTTTGCGCTAAAAAACTGGCGCGAATGAAAATTTGGCTTTCAAAGCTGACGCACCCCGACGGAAAAGTAGCCATGTTTGGCGACAGCGCCGCAGTTGCAGGCAAAATAAAAAACGAACCTAAGGTTATGATAGAGCTATTAGAAGAATCCGGCTTTTTTGTTTACCGCAAAGATCCGGTATATTTTGTTTTGTCAGCGAGTGGGCCTTCACCAAGTTTTCAGCCGGGACATTCGCACTGCGATGCACTTTCGTTTGAAATGTCTATCGGAAACAAAAGGATTATAACTGACACAGGATGCGGTTCTTACCAGAATCGAGATATACGCGATCACTGCAGAAAAAGCCTGTCTCACAATATTCCGCAAATCGAACATTTCGACCAGTCGCAAATGTATGATTTTTTCAAAGTTGGTGCGCGTGCGCAAGTTATAACGAAAAAATATGATCAGAGCAGATCCCTCTTGGAAGTGCTGGTTATCGACCGGTATGGGCAATATTTTACGCGCAAAGTGTTGTTTGGCGAAAACTATATTGAGATAAATGATAAACTTAGCAATCGAAGCATGACCGGAGCTTTTATTTCTGTTTTGCATCTTTCTGACGAAGTTAAAAATATAAAAACAAAGGCCAAAGATATTGCAGCAGAGTTCGAAGTCGAGGGCTATAAGTTTGTTGTTAACTCACACTGCCGGTATAGGGTTTCTAGCCACACCTATTACAAAGATTTCGGAAAAGCTGCAGAGGGCAAAAAAATAGTTTTTAATAATTGCGAAGGAAGCGAGATTACATATGTGCTCAGATGGCAAAAAGCTTAAAATACTGATTGTATCGCAGTTCTATTATCCCGACATTACGGCTTGTGCTTTCAGAATGCACGAAACGGCGCAGATTTTGGCCGAAATGGGGCATGAAGTGCATGTCGTTGGCGGTGAGCCGCACAAAGGGCAGGTCTCAGACTCGGGCATCGACGACGGCAAAATTAAAGTTGTAAGGGTTGAGTTGTTTAAAAACCCGGTTGGCAAGTGGAACTACATCAGACATTACCTTTCATTTATGTTTGGTGCCATAAAAGCGGCGCGAAAACTTGATTCTGTTTATGATGTGGTTTGGGCGTCGAGTCCGCCGCTGTTTACCGGTATCGCAGGTTGGGCAATTGCCAGGGAAAAAGGCGCTAAGTTTTGTCTTGATATAAGAGATATTTGGCCCGAGTCCGCAGTTGTCGCGGGGCAAATCTCGGGTAAAGGCGTTTTGTTTAATGCCGCAAAAATTATCGAAAAAATGCTTTACGATGCGGCCAACCAAATAACCTGCGTAGCAAAGCCTATGGCAGAGTATATAAAAACTATCTGTGCCGGCTGCGAACCTGTAGTGATTTACAATGCCATATCTGAAAGCATGCTTTCAAAGGGTGGGGCACAGTCTTTTGACGGCAATTTGAACATTTTATACATTGGCAACATGGGGTTCTGCCAAAACTTGAACTTGGTATTAGATGCCGCCAAAATATTGCAAAATAAAAATATTACAAACATTCGATTTGTGATGATCGGAAACGGCGTCGAAAAGCAAATGCTGGGGCAGCGAATACAAGACGAAAATATAGAATTAGCAGAAATTCGCGATGTGGTTTCCAAAGAAAAGGCAATTGAGCTAATGGGGCAGGCACACGCTTTAATGCTGCATTTAAAAGACGATGGCACCATGGATAAGACGATACCGTCAAAAGTATTTGATTACATGGCGGCCGGGCGGCCCGTTCTTTATGGCTTAAAGGGCGAGGCTTGTGATATTCTCGGCGGCAGCGGCGGTAACCTCAAATACGACCCCGCAGACGCGCAAAGTCTGGCAGATGTGGCAACAACACTGTTAAGCGATTACTCGAAATTCTCGGTGGCAGCGACAAAAAATGTCGATTTGGTTAAGAGTTCGTTCTTGCGCGAGGCAATGACGCGTAAATTGGTTGATAAAGCTTTTTTGCAAAATTAAAATATGTTATAATCGGACATCTGAAAGCAAGATTAAGGAGCGTTCATGGACAACAGTGTTTTGCACAAACTCAGTTACGGCCTTTTTGTGATTACCGCGCGTGACAACGCCAAAATGAATGGTTGCATAATTAACACCGTAATGCAGGTTACAAGCTCGCCTGCGCGAGTTGTGGCGGCTGTGAATAAGAATAATTATACACACGACTTGATTCTCAATTCAAAAGAATTCAACGTTTCGACTCTTTCGCAATCTGTGCCATTCGATATTTTCAAAAACTTCGGGTTTCGATGCGGGCGCGACTGCGACAAGTTTCAGGGAATCGATTATGCGCGCTCAAAGAATGGTTTGCCATATTTGAGCAAGTATTCAAACTCTTTTATGTCGTGTAAAGTTGTGAGCACTACTGATTTGGGCACTCATACGCTATTCTTGGCCGATGTTGTCGATGGCGAAGTGCTCTCAAAAGAGGATTCAGTAACCTACGAATACTATCATAAATACATTAAGATCGTGCCACCGGTCTCTAATGGCGCTTCAAAAAAGAAAACCGTTTGGCGCTGCACCGTTTGTGGCTACGAATATGAAGGCGCAGAATTGCCGCCCGACTACGTTTGCCCGGTTTGCCACCAGCCCGCTTCGGTGTTTGTTAAAGTAGAGAGCGAAGTTCCGGTTAAGCCGGTTTGGCGCTGTACCGTTTGCGGCTACGAATACGAAGGCGAAACGCTGCCGCCCGACTATGTTTGCCCTGTTTGTCACCAGCCCGCTTCGGTGTTTGAGCTAAAAGAAGTTAAACCCCCCGTGGGCACTAAAACAGCTTGGCGCTGCAAAATTTGCGGATTCATTTACGAAGGCGAAGAACTGCCGGCTGACTATATTTGTCCTCTTTGCAAGCACCCCGCATCTGATTTCGAGAAGATAACAATATGAAATACCTTATTTGCTCTGACATTCATGGCTCTTTTGCGGCTGCCCAAAAGCTTGTTAAGCACTTTAAAGAGTTGGCCTGCGACTATATGGTCGTATTGGGCGACACCCTTTATTTCGGGCCGCGAAACCCTTTCCCCGAGGAATACGTGCCCGCCAAGGTCGCCGAGCTTCTAAATACTCTTTCAGACAAAATCATTGCAGTAAGAGGGAATTGCGATTCGGAAGTTGATCAGTTTATCTTAGATTTTCCGATGATGTCTGATTATGTGCTTATCATAGACGAAGGCCGTCGATTATTTATAACCCATGGTCACGTTTATTCTCCCGATAAAATGCCCAAACTGAGCAAAAACGATTTCTTCTTTTTCGGGCACACTCACGTCAGGACTCTCGAGAGCAAAAACGGCATAACTATTTGCAATCCCGGCTCTGCTTCGATGCCCAAAGACAATATGCCGCCCGCTTTTGCCGTTTACGACTCCGGTCAAATATCTTGGCACGATCTTTAAAAATCGCTTGACTAACTTTTCTCGATATGATATACTTGTCGAGTAATTGGGGCTGTGGCGCAGTTGGGAGCGCGTTTGAATGGCATTCAAAAGGTCGTCGGTTCGATCCCGATCAGCTCCACCGACAACAAAAAACCCGCTTAATAGGCGGGTTTTTTGTTGCTGATTTAATGAGTTTTTTTAGTGCAATTTTCGAAAATTATCACTCAAACTTAAAGCTCATTATGTAGTCGTCCATTACGTAGCCGTTGCCGATGTCGGTGACAGCGGACGATTCTTTTTTTAAGCCCATATTTTCGTATGCTTTTATGCTATTTTTGTTGTTTTTGTTAACGGTTAGGTAAATGCCGTTCAAGCCTACTGTGCGCGCTTCGTTGGTAATAAAATGAAACACTGTTTTGCCGATTCCCGTGTTTCGGTGTGGTTTCAAGATATAAACTTTGCTTAAAAAAAGCATGTTGTTTTGTGGTTTTATGGAAAAATATCCGATAGTTTCGCCTTTTAGTTTAATCAAATAATAACTTTGTTCGCCTTCATTTATCTGTGAGCCTATAACTTCGCGGCTCTGAAAGTTTTCAAGCATGTATTCAACCTGATCTTTGCCGATTATTGGGGTATAATGCTCGCGCCATATTATTTCAGCCAAACCGGCAAGCTCTGCAGCGTCATCAAATGTTGCTTTAACAAAGTTTTCCATAATCATTTTCCCCAAATTGTTGTTAATATTTAAAACAAATATATCACACTTCAATCAGCCTTTCGACGTTGTTGACATTATTAGTATGAACAAAGAATTTAAGGAAGTTTTCCGGTCAACCTCGAGGCACCCCCGCAAACCCGCATTCTACCGTTTAGATTGAGCATTCTAGCCTCGTTCGAACCCCCCGTTGTCTTGACCTTGGGGATTGATCAAGGCAGGTTGCCTTGATCTACAAGAGTTTTGTTTCAACCATATGGATGTAGTATTTGGCATTTGGATTGTTGGTACTGTTGCCCCTTTTTGGGGAATTTTTTTAAAATAGTTTGTTCCATTTTTGCAAAAAAAAGGATTCATGTTTAGAGGCACATTTTTTTTGCTTGTGAATAAGCAAAATTGGGAGGTAAATCATGACGTTTGAGAAGTGGCTTCACGTTTTGCGTTTTAGCGAACGATATGCTAAAATGACCGTGAATAATGAGAAAGAGCTGCTAAAAGAAGAGAGCATCTTTGATCTTAACCGAAAGCGAAATATTGAATAACTCGTAAAATTTCATGAATATAACTTCACTAAAAACCAAGTTCCCTAAAGTCTATAAACTTATTGCTCAAACAGATGTAAAAGCCCTGCCAAACGGGCGGCATGACTTGAACGACGGCGCATACGTAAATGTTGAATCATATGTGACCCAAAAGCGCACTGAACGAAGATTCGAAGCGCACGTGAAATTTGTTGATGTTCAAATGATTTTGTCCGGAACGGAAATTATTATTGTAAGGCCCGTTGAAGAACTCAAAAACAGCGTGTCTACGCCTTATTGCGCAGAAAAAGATATCGAATTTTATACTGCACCCACCGGCGGAAAAGAGCACCTGCTCAAAGAAAACGATGCTTTGGTTCTTTTTCCGAACGAAGCTCATATGCCATGCGTAGCCGTCGAAGCGCCGCAGCTAGTGCGTAAAGCTGTGTTTAAGCTCCCGATCGAGCTTTTCGCATAACTCGTATGCCGGGGCACGACATCACAGAAAATGACATAATCTCTCTATACGCATCATTCGATGCTTACCCCGCCCCAAAAGGCGCGGCAGTGCATATCAGAGAGTTCAGCACCCGATTGTTCGCCAAATACAAAAACGGTCTATTGTTAGCTGTCGGCGACGAAACCATGCCCAAATGGCAAATAGAAGATAACGCGCAAATCAAAAGATGCTCACTTAAATCCGGTAATTATTTGGAAAGGGCGCTAGAATTCGCCTGCTTCGTCCAAGCAAAAGCCCGAGAGTGCGATGCTCTTCAGATCGCCCATTTCAGAGACCCTTGGGGCGGAGTTCCGCTGATTCTTACTCTTGGCAAAAAATGCCCCATAATCTATGAAGTAAACGCCTTGTCTTCAATTGAGCTGCCTGTGCGCTATTCCTCGATATTACCCGCAACTTTAAATAAAATAAGAGATTACGAAAAATTTTGCCTCGATAACTGTGACGAAATAGTTTGCCCCTCAGAAACAATTAAAAAATGCTTAATTGACTTAGGGCAAAACGAAAACAAAATTACTGTTATACCAAACGGGGCTAACATCAATGCCATTGAGATTGCCTCAAAACCTGAATCAGCACCCGAAAAATACATAATATACGTAGGAGCGGCACAAGCGTGGCAAGGCATCGAAATACTGCTTAAAGCCATGAAGTTTTTGCGTGACATAAACGATCTTAAGTTGGTATTGTGCGTTTCCGGCTCTAAGCAGCGAATCAAATATCTAATGAAAGTTGCTAAACTCTGGGAACTCGAAGACAAAATTGTTTGGAACCTCAGACTGCCTCAAAAAGAAGTAATAGATTGGCTTTCAGGTGCATTGTTTTCGGTAGCTCCACTCATAGAATGCGAACGAAACCTTGTGCAAGGCTGTTCGCCCATTAAGATTACCGAGTCAATGGCACTGAAAAAAATGGTGCTGGCCTCAGATTTGCCCGTTACGCGCGAAATTATTCAAAATAATAAAACCGGAATTTTAGTCAGGCCCGACAGACCTGCAGAACTGGCCCGCGCAATAAGACTTTTGCTTGCTAATCCTCAAAAGTTGACTGAAATGGGCGATGAAGCGTATAAATATATTAAAGATAATTTAACTTGGGAACACTCTTTGAATAAACTTGAGAGGGTTTATGAAAGAGCCGTGTACAATCATATAAATAATGAGAGGAAAACAGACAAAATATGATTCTATTCGATGTTCTGTCTGCTTATTCGGCTCTAACTGCCGAACAAAAGCGATTTGTAGTTAATAAAAAAATTCAGCTCAATCAGCTTCCAAAGCAAACTCTCGACTTCATAAAACCTGTCGGAAAATTCGATATGCTGCTGAATGTTTTAAGGCCAAAATTAAAAGTTTTATTTACTGTGCTGATCATTTTATCGTTTATAGGCGGGTTTGCTCTTGCTGTTTATTTCGATGAACCGGTAATTATTTTCGGCGCCTTCGGTTCGGCAGTATTCTTCGCCCTAGCATTCTGGGGTACTTTTGCTTTTATTAAAAGATATGATCTCGACGACAATTTATGGCACTTTACTGTTCCGTTTATTAATGTTTTGGCTCAAGATATGGCAGAAGACGAGCCAATATTTGTTATGGGCGATTTTTCAACTCACGAAGCAAAACCTCACCACAAAGAAACAATTAACCAAAATCCCGGTTTTATGAAGTATCCAAAGATTACTTATGATATTTATATGCATAAATGGCTTGTAATTCGCGCTCAGCTTGTAAACGGAGCATGTGTGGATACACAGATAACTGCGAATCTAAAAGTTAGAAAAAAAACAGATTATTCCAGATCTAACAAAATCAAAACCAAATATAAACGCAAAGTTAAGCAGATAACAGCAGTTTCTATAGATTTTGCTCGCAAAAAGTTTATTGTAAACTCTGATTTTGAAGCTCAAAAAACTATAAATAACAATCTGAAACTTAAAGAGTCCGATAAAAAGCAACGTTTGACTGCAAGCCGGTCAATAGTTTGTGAAAAAGACAACGGAATGCTTATGCCCGAAGGTCCTCTAAACATTATTGCAAAGATGATGATGAATGTATCGCCGGCAAAAAAAGGAAAATAACATGGCTAAATGCGAAGTCAAAACCGGTTTTTTTATTTTGAGAGATTGTGAAAACCCCACAAACTATTCGTGCACAATATGTAATAAAAATATATGCTCACGGCACATGAGAGGGCACCCCGAAACCGGTGCTCCATGCTGCTTAGACTGCCTTGCGGACTTAAGCAAACCGGCCGAAAAAGAAAAAAACAGCAACTATTATTACGATGCTGCTTGGTGTTTCGGTTATCGACGCAGATTCTATCATGATTCTGATTACCAGCCGGTTTACAGCGGCAATTCCGATATTAGACTCCACGGATTCGACGAAAACGATATCAGGTCATTCGATAGCACAAACGAAGGCGATAATTTGTCTGCCGAAGACTTCGACGAACAAAGCGTTTTCGACAGCTGATTAAAAATAATGATTAAAATACTGTGGTTAACTGAAAACTATCCGCCCCGCAGAGGGGGCATGGCACAGTCTTGTGACAGAATTGTCGACGGTTTAAGAAAAAACGGCATTTATGTTGATGTGGCCTATTTTTGTGCAGGAGCAGCCTCTTTTAAAAAGGTTATGCAGCAAAACGGCAATTTGATAACGGTTCCTGTAAGCGATTCTGTGCCGCATAGCCTGAATTGCCTTTATAACTACTTAGCAGACCCGGACAATAATTTAAGCTATACGCATTTGCTGGCTTTCGGCGGCACCTTGCCCATGCTCGCAGCTCCTGTCTTTAAGGCGTGGCTTAAAGTTAAAGCCGTAATAATGCTGCGCGGAAACGATTTTGACTTAAGCGTTTTTACACCAAATAAAAGGGCTATGCTCCTAGACGCTATTAACGCTTCTGATGCTGCTTCCGTTCTTAGCAGTGAAGCCAGAGATAAGCTTGAACAGCTGTTCCCATTGGCAAATGTGGTAAAAGTTTGTAATGGTATATCTTGTGAAAATTGGTTTCTTGACACATCAGACTTAGCAGCAGCTGCTGCTTTTAAGGCTGAAAATCTAAAGCTTGGACGCACAACAATAGGAGTAATCGGCCAAATTAAAGAAAAAAAAGGCGTCGTTTTCTTGTTAGAAAATATGCTTAAATCGGGGTTTAATGAAAAGTTTAGTCTTATCATTGTGGGAGACGTTGAACAGGGTGTAAGCGAATGGATTAAAGAACGAGAAGAATTCTTTGATATTGTATTTTTGCCTTTCATGGACCGTTTTGAACTTTTGAGAATTTATCCGGCATGCGACTTTGTTGCATTGCCCTCGCATTACGATGGAATGCCTAATGTGCTGTTAGAGGCAGGGGCTTTGGGAATTCCTCTTATTGCAGCACAGACAGGCGGTATAGCAGAGGTTTTGCCTGCTGCCCAGGCTGCGCTTACATTTTTCCCCGGAAACGCGCTCAGGTGCATAGAAGCTTTGGCGGTAGCGGCGGCGATGAGCAAAGAAGACCGCGAACGGGTAGGGCAAATTTTGAAAAAACACATTTGTGAAGAGTTTAGTGCTGAAACCGAAATAAAGGGCTATTGCGAGCTGTTTAAAAGTATATAAAGGAAAATAAATATGTATATGTTCAGAGTCAAAAATTATGCATTGCTTTCTTTGTTGTTGGTTATTACTTTTGTAATGTTAGGCTGTGGCAGCGGGACTTCGAAGACACCCGAAAAAAACGTGCAGGCAGAGCAGCCTGAACAATTTGAACAAACAGCGCAGGCAGAAAAAGGTTCGCAAATTGTGGCTTTTAAAGGGGCTGACGGCAAAAGGGTTTTAACATTTAAACAGTATGCCGATCACGATAAAATCGAGCTTACAGACGCCGGCAAAGAGCGAGTTATTAAAGGGCGCTCGAACAAGTCCGGCAGCTATAAATATAAAGAGGCCGCCGCGGATGGCTCTGAAAAGATGCTGATAGCCGAGGTTAAACGAAAAAGCGACAGCTTTAAGTTGTTTGACGAATCTGACAACTTGCTCTGGAAAGTTAAGATCAAGGAAGATAAAATTAAAATCAGCGATAACGAAGAAAACCAAAATGCTTTTGAAATAGTTAAATCGTCGGCCGAAAGGTGCAAAGTTAGAGACCGCGCAGCGAAAAGCATCGGAGACGTCAAATTTTACCCTGACAACGGAAAACTTAAGGTTAAAACCGCAGAAAACGAAGAAGTGATAATAACCAAAGACTCAAAAAATGTTGCGGCGCCCGGTGTTGTGCTGTTTTCAGAAATACCGCTCGAGTTGAGGGCGATTATTATTAACGAATTGCTCAGAGAATGACCGTGAAAACGCTGTGTTACTGTATGGGCGGCGGGTTGGGGCACGTTTACAGGCATCTTGCGCTTTGGCAACACCTTAAGCCCTATGTTATAACAAATTGCGAGGCGGTCAGAAACGGCAGCATCAGGCTTGACGGGGGGGGGTGCTTTATGCCCGAACCCAAAGACTATGCTGACGCACAACATTTAAAAAACTGGGTGTGTGGCGTAATTGATGAAGTAAAACCCGACAAAATTATTCTCGATGCTTTCCCGGCTGGCGTGTTGGGCGAATTGAGCGATTTAAACGCAGATTTTGATATAGAATGCGAATACACGGCGCGAATATTAAAGGTCGCAGATTACATGAAGCGCGTGAACGGCCGATTACCAAGGTTTACAAAAGTGAACTTAGCCGAAAATCTTGGCGATGGGCAATATGGTTGGATAAAAGGTATGGGCGCAGAATTGGTTAATATTAAACCGGTTTATTCAAAAAATGGTGCGCCGGTAGTTGAATTGCCAAAACAATGTTTGCTTGTGGTTCATTCGGGAAAACTAAGCGAAGTTGAGCAATTGGTGCGGTTTGCAGAAAAAATTGCAGAGGCAGAAAATATAGACAAAAATATTGTTGTAATAGGGCAAGCAAAGGGTATTAGCGATATTTTCAATTATCAATGCCACGAAACTTTAAATGCACATCTGCTTTTTGATAAAGCTTATGCGGTGTTTTCGGGGGCAGGATACAACACAATGCACCAAATGAGCGAAACAAAGGTTAACCACTATGTTATACCGTTTGCTCGCCCATTAGATGATCAGTTTTTACGGCTTAAAATGTTTGGAAATTTACGGCCAGGTATAAGAAAAATCTGAGGGTGCATAGCCAATATCGCTTGGGCTTGTGAAGTCAGTTCTGATTTTTCCGGTGCTGCTGCCGGGCATAAGTCTCGAGAGAGGCTCGCCGATTATTGGCCATTTTTTGACTTCTTCGCGCTTTTCTACCGACCAGTTAATAATCTCAAGCATGGTCTGAACGCCTTGGGGTATTTGCATGCCATCTTTGCCTAAGTCAGTGAGTAATTCACCATAGGTGCCCAAGTTTTGATATAACGGCAATAAAATTTTAGTGGTAAGAATTAAGGTTTCTTGTAAGTTGGTGCCTGCGTCGTTGGCTAAATTGTTCATGTCTTTCAAAAAACCTGCAGCAATTCCGACTTGTGCTGTTTTTTCTCTTAAAAAACCGATACCAAATTTTGCGTCAAACTTGCCCGCTGCTTTTTTTGCTTTGTAATCATTTGAGGCCTTTGAAAAATTGTTAAAAGCATCGCCGTTTCGAACTTTGTTTATTACGTTGTTAAGCTTAACAAGAGATTCTTCGTCGGGGAAGATGTCTGAAAAAACTTCACAGCTTGGCACAATTGTGTTTACAATAAAGTCTTGAAGCATATCAAAGTCGGGCTTTTCGATGTATCTGAGAGCAAAGTTAACAACATCGTCAGAAAGCTTAACTTTGTCTTTAGGCTTTAAACCGTCGATTACTTCGTGAATAGCAACTACGATTTTATCGCGGTCGGCGTTTTTATTGGCAATGTCAAGACCGCCGGATTCGTAGGCTTTGCTCACAAGCTCGCTGCAATAAAAAGCTGAGCTGTCGCTGTCTGTAAAAGCGTAGTCATAAGGGCGCCCCAATTGTAAATAAGAGTAGGCGATCGCTTTATCGATTATTGCTTTGGCTTCTTTATCACTCATTTTTTCGGTGGGTCTTACGAGCTTTACAAAACAATAATAGTTTAGCTCTTCAAACCACATGGTCATTCTGACTTTATTTGAATACGGGTCACTTATAGAGCCTGTAACACCGACAGATTCAATTATTACCGGCGGTGTGCTTTCAACAACGATTGTGGCATGGTAATAAGGCCCCTTAGTCAGTTTGCAAATTAAATTTTTATCTATGTCTTCTTCTTTTATGGGCCCTGTTAGCAGAACGTCACCTGTTTTGCTTGCTAAAACCAAATTGCGGAGCTTTTCGTCTTTTTCGGTGCGGCGAGCCCATTCAAGCATTTTTTCGGGGTTCCCGAAATTTCTTGAAAAGTGCCCGTTAGCAAGAGGGTAGTATGATTTACACAGATTTATAGCAGCTTTAAGCCCCCCCTTGGTGCCTGTAAAAGGCTCTTTTTGATCTAAACACTGCTTTAAAGACGGGTAATATCTGGGCAAAAGGCCCAAATTTAACAAACGTGTTTCTTCTTCTGTGAGGTTGTCAAGATATGATGCCGATTCTGCGCTTTTTAAATTGCTGCTTTGGCTAACGCTTACACTTACGGGTGCGCCGCTAAAAGGGTTTTGCCCCCAAACGGGTGCTATCAATAGCAATAGGGAAAAAACTGCAAAAAGTAGTTTGGTATTAGTGCGAATTAATTTTGCCGCCTTCATAAATTAGCTCCGTTCATTACTGATAATTGTATGCTAATTATACTATGAAAGCGGCAAAAAGTTTATTTTATTTAAGTGCCTCTATTGCTTCGCCTAACCTTGTCATACCAACTTCAAGAAGCTTTAAGTCAGATTGAGCACCCATATGTCCTATTCTGAATATTCTTCCTGCTAAGGGGCCGTAACTACTTGCTAGGGCAATTCCTTTAGAGAGGCATGCTTTGTTAAAGGTGTCAAAGTCTATGTTTTTTGGAAGCATAACAGCTGTTACAGTTGGCGATTTTACGGCATTTTTGTCTGCAAAAAGCTCTAATCCCATTTCTGATAATTTTCTTATGCAAAATTCTTGTGCAGTTTTATGTCTGTTATAAACATTTTCGAGACCTTCATTTAATATTAGGTCAGAGGCCGCCTCGAGCGCAGCAACCCCGTGCCAAGACATGGTGTTAGGAAAATAAAAATTCTTTTGGGCGTTTTTAAAAGGTAAAAACGCATCATAACCTTTGTAATTAACCTTTTCGATGATTTCCCATGCTTTGGAACTTACTGAAACCATAGTCATTTCAGGCGGAGCAGAAAAACATTTTTGACTGCCGTTAAGGCAAAGATCTATTGCGCATTTGTCTGCATCTACAGGAGTGCCGCCTGAGCTTGCAACAGAATCAACACAAAAAAGAGGAACTTGGTATTTTTGCTTGATTTTGGCAATTTCTTCAAGCGGGTTTAAAATTCCTGAAGGAGTTTCGCAATGGACAGTCGTTATCATAAATGGCTCAAACTCTGCCACTGCCTTTTCAAAATCGCTATAATTTATCTCTGTGGTGTTATAGGGAACAGAGAAACGTTTGACGTTAGCGCCAATACTTTCGGCCATGTCTGCGATTCCGTCGCCAAAAACGCCATTACAAAGAGCCAATACCTTAGAGCCGGGGGTCAGACAATTTTTGAGTGCGCCCCAAAGACCTAACATGCCTTCGCCGGTTTGCATTATCACGCTGTTTTGTGTGCCGAGTATTTGCTGAATTTTCTTTTCTGTGCGATTGTAAAGGTCTAAAAAATCAGTGTCAATATCTGCAGAAGCGTAGTTTGCAGAATAGGTCTTTAAAATAGACTTAGGCACGCTCACGGGCCCGGGTATAAGTCTTATAATCTCTTTGTTCATCACATAACCTCGAGAGAAATTAGTAATTGAGTGAAAAAAATCTACCACAGCTGTAAATAATTCACAAACAATTATTATTAAAAATCTAATTATATAGCTATTTTTAAAGGTTTTTGGTAAATTGTGGTTCACAAATTTTTAACTCATTTTGATTTATATGGTTCAATATGTATTCAGGAATTATAAAAATTACTTTGGCAGCGCTTATCTGGGGGATAGCTTATCCGCTAACGAAGCTGGCATTAAACGATGTTCCGCCTTTGTTATTTGGGTTCCTAAGATTTTTTACCGCAGCTGTTTTTTTTATGATAACCACTGCATCGATGCCTCTTAGCAAAATTGAAAAAGAAGATAAAAGAGACTTTGTTAAACTGGCATTCTGGGGCGTATTTGTTCTTGTGGTGGCAATGAATTACGGCCTTATTTGGGCGCCGGGAATTGTCGCATCTATTCTTTCAGGCACTCCACCGCTGTTTACCGTCATTTTAGCCGCGTATTTTTTTAAAGAAAAAATAAAGGTATCACACCTAATCTCAATTATTCTTGCAATAACCGGCTGCACTCTATTAGGCGGAGACCTTAGCTATAATATAGAGGTAGAGAATTATAAAGTCTTACTTGGTTGCTTTATTGTGGTTATTCCGCAGTTTGCTTGGGCAATGTATAGCATAATAGGAAAAAAAGTTTCTGCAAAATACGACTGGAGACTGGTGTGCCGAGATAGTTTTGCGTTGGGCGCCGCTATGCTTTTGCTGCCTGCAATTATCGAATCTGCCTTTTACGGCTTTGGAAGCTGGAATACAAAGACATTGCTGATTTTATTATATTTAGCGTTGATGAATTCGGTTGTAACTTATTCACTTTGGAACAGCGCACTTAAAGCAGTTCCCGTAACAACAGCCGGTTTTCTTATTTATTTACAGCCAATTTCGGGGGCTGTCATGTCTTACTATTTGTTTGACGAAAAACTTAACACAGTTGGTTTTGTCGGAACAGCGCTGATTTTTGTCGCTTTGACCTTTGTGCTCTTAGATAAAAACAAATAAATCACTCAAACCTGAATTTGTGATCGTGAATAGATAAAGTGCCGTTTAAATGGCGGTTCGGTTTGTGGCATACAATGCAGTCTGTGCCGGGCGACTGTTCAGGGTGGTCTTCTTTGTCTGCGTGGCATGTCATACAATATTGATTGTATGTTAAAAACTCGCCTTCGCTTTTCTTTTTTACATTTCTGAAATTCATGCAGTAATCGCAGGTTAAACCGCTAGCTAAGAGTAGTCTCGGTTTTAAGAAGCTCCATTGTCTGAGGCGGTCCTCATAAGTTTCATCACCGGTAAAGTTTTCGGCAGTCTGACCCGGTTTTGGAGTCAGCCCCGAAAAATGTTTTTTAATATCGTCGCCGGGCCTGTAGCCAACCGGAAAACTATAGGTGTAGGTGTTGTCCATGCCTGAGGTATGACAAGAAATACAAATCATCTCAAGCTTTTCGGGCGGCAAACTGTGCCGCGAAGCAATGTCTTTGGGATCTTTAGTCTTAATATGTTTGTCGCCGGGACCATGACAGGCTTCGCAGCCCACACCTTCTTCTATGAAACATTCGTTTTCGGCAGAAAACCCTGTGTTGTGGCACCCTGCGCACTCTTTATTATACTCTTTTGATTGCCAGCCATAATCGTAAGTGGTAAGCCAGCGATTTTCGCGTATATCCCAGATTTTTGGCAAAACTACAAGTTTGCCGTTGTGCTCTGCCACAAAGCGGTGAACGTAATGAGAGCCTAAAACCATGACAATCTTGTCTTCGCTGACTTCAAGCTCGTTAAAAGGAATCGGCACAGTTTGTTTGATTTCTCCAACACTTCTGACCATTCGCGCGTGCTGACTGATTTTCCACTCGTCATAAATGTCTGAGTGGCATTTGGCACAAGATTCTGAGCCAACATAATTTTGCGTGTCGCCGGCCTGTTTAAGATATTTGTGATAACTCGGCAAACCCTTGTC
>JAQVCG010000015.1:20545-36922 GCA_028689875.1 Candidatus Rifleibacteriota bacterium
TCATTGCCAAAAGACGCAATGCCTGCTAAAAAACAGATTAAAAAAAATGCGGTCTTTTTTATTTCACTCAAATTCAATCTCCGATAAAATCTCATTTAGCTTCTTTTTTGCCGGGTCTTGAGCGTTCATAGAATCGGCAATTTGCTTAATGCTTAAAAAGGTTGCCCTGTAGCCATTTTGCAGCTCGTTTACGGTGTCGCAAAGCAGTTGCCCCTCATCGTGTTCTCTCAATTTAAGCGGCGAAGAAGGCAATTTGCCCGAGGCTATCTTTTTTAAATGCCCGGAAATCTTTAAAATCGGCCCCGCAAGCTTGTGAGATATAAATATCGCCACCAAAAACATAAAAACACTCATTACAATAAAAGTTACGCCGTTAGTGACAATAACGGCAGGTTTCAAAATGTCCCACACCTGTCTCATCTCGGTTGCTCCGGCTAAAAAATTGTTTTGCACATTTTTGCCCGCAATATAATACAAAAGGCAGCCATGCAAAATAAAACCAATAAAAATGACCAAACACATAAAAGCCGTGAGCCTGATTTGATAAGAAGGCATTATAAAAAAATGCTTTAAAGATCGCTGTTTCATTGTTCTTTCTGCTCCGATTCTAACTTTTTCATAGCCTCAAAATCTGCAAAAAATTTATCGATGTCCATGGGCCCCGCGTGTGAAAAGGCTATTTTTCCCTCGGGGTCAGTTATGAAAACCGCCGGAGTCGCCGAAACGCCCCACTGGTCAGCCGTTAAATAGCGCTCTTCAAGCAATTCTTCCATTAATATGGGCCGGTTCAAACGACGCTTTTTGCCGAAATTCTCTAAGCCCTTTTCCATGCGTGATGAATCCAATGATACATAATAAACGTTATAATCTGTATTCTCGGGCAAATGCCGCTGTATGGCAGGAATCTCGGATAAACATGAATGACAAAATAATGACCAATAAAACACGATATTCCATTTCCCTATTTCAGGGAAAATAAATTCGCTTTTGCTCATTGCATCTTTAAGCTTGTTTATCGGTGCGCTGGTTCCCGGTTCAAGCATTTTTTTGAAGATTATTTCATCGCCTTTTGCTGCTGACAATGAAAAATATAATAAAAAAATGACTGCCAAAAAACACTTATAGGTGCGATAATATGGCATTTCTAACTGCTCCTTCATTTTCTACGGCGTAACCAAGATGGTCATAGAGAACTTCTCCGCGTTTGTTTACCAGTAAAATTCTAGGCAAAACACTAATATTATATGTTTTTGTAAGGGTTTGCTGGCTGTCAATGGCCAGAGTATAGGGAATTGCTGGTTTGTGTCTTTTCAAAAATCTGTTGATTTGTTTCATCGGATATCCCGCAGGATGTATGCCGATAACAGTTAGTTTGTCATTCAATTCTTTGTGTAAAGAAGTTATAAAGGGTATTTCTTCAATACAGGTGCCGCAGGTTACAGACCAGAATACAAACAAAATCGGCTTTTCTGCAAACTGCCCGGCCAGTCTGAATTGATGCCCTGACATGTTAGAAAGAATAACGCCTTCAAACGAAGATATACTGCCGGGGTCGGTAGTTTTGGGCACAAAAACGTTTACCAGCAAAAAACTGAGTATTGCAAGTAAAAGCAAAAATATGTGCTTTATATTCAAAGGTTACTCTCTGTTAGTAGTATTCAACGAAGGTGTTGGCTAATATATCGCCTGGGCGGCGTTCGTCTTTTGATTTAAAGAGCAGGTAGCTTTCGTAAATAGTCCAGCCTAAACAAGCTAAAGATGCAATTCCTGATATAAGTAGTAACAGGTTGGTTATCAGAGGCAGGTCAATGCTTTTGATGAAACATGAAGCAGATACACACAAAAAGCTTGAAGCAACAACCAGGTTTCTTTTTATGGACATTTCATAGGTTATGGGACGTTTTTGATCATCAGTAACTCTGACGTGAAGAAAATATTTGCCCGGAGTGCGGCAATCAAAGGCAGTAATAGAGTGGGGACCGTCTTTAATGAGCAACAGCACGCCGCCTACACCCCACACTAAGCCGTTTATTAAATAGGTCAATTTGAAAAAATCCCCGTCAAAACCTGAAAACAACAGAAATATTAGTAAGTTAGACAACATGCAAATAGTACATATGATTACATAGTCGGCTGCTGTAGCAACAAAACGCCTAAAAAACATGGTTTCACTGAAAGGAACCTGGGGCTTTGAATTTGCTTCAGGTGCAGGTGAAGTTGCAGGACTAGGGTTTGCAGGTTTTGGATTCTGGTTAGACATTATTTATTGCCTCTTTTTTTGTTGTCCGTGCGATATAATTATGTTAAAACATAGAACAATTAGCCTTAATAGTCAATACTTACAACAGGAATCAGCTAATGAAAATAGGTATTATTTCTGACACCCACAGCATAAGGGCAGGTGGTTACGAAATACCGGAATGGGTGCGAGAGGCCTTCCAAGATACTGACTTAATCATACACGCAGGTGACGTAGAATCTCCCGAAGTGCTTGAGGCATTAAAAGAAATAGCTCCTGTTTACGCCGTTCGCGGAAACTGTGATTCATACTACTTAAAAACTCCCACTCACATATCTGTAAACATAGGTGTCGGCTTGTTGACAGTCGCTCATAAGCCTGCAACAGCCAGAGATGCCGTCGAACCCGATACAAAGGTTTTGGTGTATGGGCACACACACATTTCAACAATCAGCGAAGAAGACGGATTGTTGGTAATAAACCCCGGCAGTCCCACTTTCCCGAGAGGCGGATTACCTGCTTCGGTAGCGGTTTTGATTATCGAAAAAGGTCAGCTTTTTCCGCAGATTATCAGCAGGTAATATGAACATAAGGTTTAGCTCATTAAACGATTTAGATCAAATTTTGGCAATTGTGGCGCAGGCGCAAAAATGGCTTAAAGAAAACAAAATCAACCAGTGGCAGAACGGATATCCCAATAAAGAGAGCATCGAACAAGACATCGCGGCAAAATACTGCTATGTGGCTGTAGAAGGCGGCAAAATTATTGCAACGGTTTCGTTGGTTGTTGAGCCTGACATTAATTATTTTAAGATATATGAAGGAAAATGGCTTACAGACAACAAATACATCTCAATTCACAGAATTGCTGTCGAACAATCTTACAAAAACACACAAACTGCCTCTCAAATTATAAATTTTGCGCAAGAACTTGCAAAAAGCAAAAACTGTGGTTCTTTAAGGGTTGACACTCACGAAGACAATATTGCAATGCAAAAGTTTGTCTTAAAAAATAAATTTACTTACTGCGGCATCATTTACCTACAAGACGGCGCTAAGAGATTGGCTTACGAAAAGGTTCTTACAAACATTTAAACAATTTCGTCGTAATTTTCATTTGGGGCTGCCAAATTTTGATAAAATCCGCAATTGTTTTTGAGGTCGTTGTGGGTGCCTTCAGAAATTACTTTTCCGTCTTTCAAAACTATGATTTTGTCGGCCATGGCGGCCGTCGATATGCGGTGAGTTACAACAAGGCAAGTTAAGTGTGGGTATTGCTTGTTCAGGTCGTCCCAAAGTTTTTGTTCGTTTTCTGAATCTAAACTTGCAGTGATGTCATCCATTAAAAGCAGTTCCGGGGAGCCTGCTAATGCTCGTGCAATCGATAAACGCTGTCGCTGACCACCCGAGAGATTTACGCCTCTTTGTCCGATTTCTTCTTCAAACCCGTGCTCAAACAAGGCTACTTCTTTGTCTAACTGCGCTGTAGATGCGCAAGAATAAATCTTTTCGTCAGGTATGTTGCGCCAAAAATCGATATTATTTTTTACTGTTTCAGAAAAAATCAGCGGTTCCTGCTGTATGTAGCCGATTTTGTCTCTGAGTGAAGATATCTCAATTTTGTCTGCCGGCAGTCCGTTTACAATAATTTTGCCGCTCTTTGGCAAAAGCATTTGCGCTATAAGATTCAATAAAGTGGTCTTGCCGGAGCCAATTTGCCCCACAATAGCCACTTTTTCGCCCTTCTTTAAAGTTAAATTGACGTTTTTAAGCGCAAAAGGCGTCTTTACAACCTTATTATCGCTATCACCGGCCGGTTCTGCGGGTTTTAAAAACTCAAAACTCACATCTTTAAGCTCAATGCTGTCTATGGCGCCGATTCTTTCGCACTCTGCGCACTCGGCTTTGGCTTCATGAGAGGGGTCTTCGTTGATAGCTTCGAGCCTGTCTATCGAAATGCTGCTTTCATTAAGGCTGACAAACATACTCGGAATATCCATCAACGGAAAAATAATCATACCCAAATAACTGAAAAAGGCGTAGTAAGTGCCGATACTCATTTCGCCTCTAATAACCATTATGCCGCCAAACAAAAGTATAAAAATTTCGCCCACGTAGTTTAAAAACTCAAACATCACCATAAAGTTTCCAAACAGGCTGTCGGCCCTGGTTTCATACTCGACTCTTCGCTTGAGTATTTCAGCGTATTCAGCTGATTGCGCGCTTTGTGAGTTAAACGATTTTATGATTTTTATGCCCGAATAAGCCGCTTCTAAAAAGTCGTTGCCCTCTGATACGCCCTCGTGAACCTTTTTGAAACTTTCTGAAATGTTTCTGTCTAATAACATAAAAATTCCTAAAGTTATGGGAAGGGGTATACAGGCTATTAGCGTAAGTTTGGGGTTAAGCATTGCCATCGCTGCTAAGCAAAATACAATCAAACTCGTTGAGTTAAAAGCTCTGAATATGCCCGAACAGCAAAGCCAAGGCAAACCGTTCGGATGCACTCTTAAATCATGAATAAGCCTCGAAGACAAATCGCCCGTTCTGAATTTTAAGAAGAAATTACTGTTTTTTTTGAGTATGCTTGCAAAAAAACTGTCTCTGAAAAATATTTCGAAAGTAACGTTCCCTCTATGGCGCAGCCACGGGTATATGCCGTTGAAAATAGGGCCTAATCCCATAAACATCAATATAAGAAGCAGTTTGTCGCGCTCTGCTTCTGCTTGAGATACTGTAATTTTCCCGCTTTCAAATAGTGACAGATTGTCTGTAATACTATCGACTATGTGCTTGAGCAATACGGGGAAAACTACTGTTAAAACCGTAGTTATAACGGTTAAAGCAACAAGCAGCAAAACAAACTTCCAATGCTTTTTGTATTGGTTGGCTATCCATTTTACATAGTAAATTTTAGGGTGCTTTGTTGCCATTTTGAATGTTTACCAGCTCGTAATATTTTTTGCCTAACTTAATCAGTTCTTCGTGTGTGCCGCTTTCAATTATTTCGCCTTTTTCTAAGACGATAATTTTATCTGCATTTTTTATGGTCGAAAGTCTGTGTGCTATAACCAAAGAGGTTCTGTTTTTCATGAGCTTAGCCATGCTGTTTTGCAATTCCATTTCGGTAATGGCATCGACTGAAGATGTGGCTTCGTCTAAAATCAAAAGTTTTGGGTCTTTAACAAGCGCTCTTGTGTAAGAAAGCAGCTGTCTTTCGCCATATGAAAGGTTTGAACCTCTTTCGGCAAGAACTGTTTCGTAGCCCTTTGACAATTTTTGGATAAAACTGTGGGCGCCTATCTCGCGCGACGCTTTTATAACAGATTCGTCATCAATGTCGTTGCGAAAAGCTTTAAGATTTTGCATTATTGTTCCGGGAAAAAGATATATTTCTTGTAAGACCAAAGCGGTGTTCTTTAAAAGGTTTTCGGGCTGAATTTCTTTTATGTTTTGGTTACCTATGCATATGCTGCCTGAATCAGGGTCATAAAAACGCAGTAGTAAATTGGCGCAAGTCGTCTTTCCGGAGCCACTTTTGCCTACTATTGCAACAGTTTTGCCTTTTTCTATTTTAAATGATATGTTTTTTAAAACCGGTTCAGAGTTGTAAGAAAAATTAACACTGTTAAAAGTGATGTCTTGTGTTAGCTCTTCGTCAGGCAAAATCAGGCCTTCGTTTGTTATTGCAGGTTTGCTGTCCAGAATGGCAAAAACTCTGACTCCTGCTGCTAATGCTGATTGCAAAGAAGACACTGCTTCAACCATAAAACCGAGCGGTCTGAAAAACTGCCTTAAAAGTTCGATGAACATTACCATTGTTCCGACGGTCATTGCGCCGGCATAAATTTCTTTGCTGCAATAGAAGAATAAAACTCCTAGAACGCCGATTTCGCTGATTAGTCTGAAAGTTGAAGAGCCTATGGCGTAGTCAATAAAACTTGCATAAACGTCCAGGTCGCCCTTTTTCTGAGAAAAATTATGAAGTCTGTTTTTTACCTCTTCTTCTCGTCTGTAGAGCTGTATGAGTGGGATTCCCTGAATGTATTCTGTTATTTGCCCCGTCAAAAGACTGTTTTGGGTTCTGACTTCGGTAATGATTGATTGGATGTATGACAGGTAACAATACATAACCAGCGATACAAGCGCCAAAGAAGCGATCGTTATGAAACCCACGATTACATTTTCCATAAATAAAAAGGCTATGGTGCCGACTACAAGCATAATTGACGAAAAAACTTGCATCGATTCTTGCGTAAACATGCTTTTAATTTGGTCTACGTCTGATTCTGTGCGTGAAATTAGGCGTCCCGGCTGGTTTTTGTCAAAAAAGGAAACGCCCTGAGAAAGAATATGCTCAAAAACTTCGGTTTTAATTTTGGCGACGATTTCAGCGCCCATACGTGCCATTATTCTTACGCGCATAGTCATTGCGATGGCGCCTAATGCAAGAAATGCCAAGAAAAGGCCGGCATATTTCATGGCAAGCTCAATGTTTTGCTGGGGAACAGCTTTGTCGATGATAACGCGCAAAACCATCGGGCGCGCCAAGTGCACCGCTGTCACAGTAAGCATGCAGCCTATCGCGAGAATAAGCTTAGAAAGGTGCGGCTTAAAGTAGGGCAATAAGCGGCGGAAGGTGCTTTGTTCGGTCATTTTATAGAGGCGTCTCTGAGTGCCTTTGCTGCGTCTTCGGGGGTTGTCGGGTTAATGTAGAAACCTGAGCCCCACTCGAAACCGGCTACCTTAGTGAGCTTTGGTATGATTTCGACGTGCCAGTGATAAAAGTCTTTGTAAGAGTCTGAGCAAGGGGATGTGTGCAATACCATGTTGTATGGCTGTCCCGGTAACACTGCTTCTTGGCGTTTGAGAGCGTTTTGAAGTGCGTCGGCAAAAGTTTGAACCAAATTGTTTTCGATCATTTCGAAAAACGGTTGGTGGTTTTTGGGCATGATTTGCATTTCAAAAGGAAAACGAGAGGCGAAGGGGCAAAATACTATAAACTGATCGTTCTCGTAAACCATTCTGGCTTGGTCTTTTTGCTCTTGCTTTACGATGTCACAAAATAAGCAGCGATCGTGGTAATGGTAGTATTCGCGGGCTCCTTCGATTTCTTCTTCAACCCTTTTCGGAATAATAGGGGTTGCGATAATGTGGGAATGGCTGTGTGTGAAGCTGCTTAAGCCGACACCGCTGTTTTTAACTACCATAAAGTGTTTGTAGCTGGGGTTCTTTTTTATCTCAAGAAGTCTTTGCTTATATGCCCAAACAATTTCTCTAACCTGATCATTTGTGGCATTATGTATGCGAGAACCGTGGTTCGGTGCTTCAATGACAACTTCGTGAACACCGATTGAGTTCATTGCATCAAACATTCCGAATCCTTCGCGACCTGGATCGCCTTCAGGACGCAGAATCGGTTCTGAATCAGGAATAATTCTGACCCACCAGCCTTTTTTGTTCGCATCTGTGCCTGCTGTTCTGAAAGAAAGAGTTTCATTCGGAGTCAAATGCTCTCTTCCTTCGCAAAACGGGCATTCAGCAGAGTCGTCCGGTTCTTCGACGGTTTTTTTAAAGTCTGAAGGACGTTTTCCCCTTTCGGGAGAAATAATAACCCATTGTTTTAAAATAGGGTCTTTTCTAAGCTGTGGCATGTTTTATCCCTTATAATTTGGATTAATAAGAAAACGAGCGGCGCGCTCAGGTGACATATGATTTAGATAAAAACCGGAACCCCACTCAAAGCCGGCAATTTTAGTGACACGCGGCATTATTTCGATGTGCCAGTGAAAATAGTCGGTGCAGTGCTCGCCGCAGGGCGAAGTATGAATTATAAAATTGAACGGCGGGTTGTCTAAGGTTCTAATAAGCTTTTTAATGGTTGCCTGCATAATGTCGGCCAAGCCATCAATTTCGCCTATGTCGATGTCGCCAAAAGAGTCTTTATGATCTTTAGGTGCTATCCAAGTTTCGAACGGGAACCTGGATGCAAAGGGCTCAAATGCAACAAAGCTTTCGTTTTCATGAATTATGCGTTCGCCCTGACTCAGTTCTTGACGAATGATGTCACAAAAAACGCATCTTTCTTTGTAGTAATAGTAAGTTTTAGCCCCCTCAAGCTCTTCCATTACTCTTTTGGGAATAATCGGAGTCGCTATGAGCTGCGAGTGGGGGTGATCTAAACTTGCGCCGGCTGCAGACCCGTTGTTTTTAAAGACAAGAATATATCTGAAACGGCGGTCGCGAGAAAGGTCGCGGTAACGTTCTACGTAAGTGTGTAACACCCTTGCTATCTGATCTTTGGTATAATTGTGAAAGCCGTCATCGTGATTCGGGCTTTCGATAATTACTTCATGAGCGCCAACTCCGTTCATCATGTCATAAACGCCCAACCCCATTCGGTCTAAATCGCCTTCAATTTGCAACGCAGGAAAGCGATTAGGAATAACCCTGACTTGCCAGCCGGGTTCATTAGGAAGCGTGTTTTCGTTCCTGTATGACATAAGCTCAACAGGAGTCATGTTTTCATTGCCGGGGCAGAATGGGCATTTGTTAGTTTGTTTAGGAGCGTGCTCTATTTTGAAATCAGCAGGTAATTTTTTTTGTTCATGCAACAAAATTACCCATCTTTTAGTGACCGGGTCTTTTCTTAATTGTGGCATTTTTTACTCCGGCATTGTAATTTGTGTCTGATTATACATCAGACGCAATTATTAGGCAAGCGCCCAAAGTTATTCCCTATTTTTCCCCTTTCAATGACTTTCATCTAGAAGCCCTCACTGCAAAGTTGGAGCAGTAACTCCGCCTCGCAGTTCACTGCCGTCGCAAATACCCAATTGGTTTTAACTACTTCCGCAAGTAGTACTTCCAACCGTTCTCTTCGCCACCCGGCAAATATTTTGCAAGCATTAAAACCTCAAAAATGCATATGCGGTTCCCATTTTTGCACTTTTTTGCTATACTCAATAAAATATAGACTATGTACGGAGTTGAACCGATGAAAATAACCAAGAATATAAACAGAAAATACGTATTACACCGGTTGCTAGGCCTACTTCTTATTGCCGTTCTTATTGGCGTAAGCCCTGGTATATTCGATAATATTGCTTATAATGCGCTTCCAATTGCTACCGCCCATGCTGATCAACCTGTAAAAAGTGTCTTCTCAGTTCAGACAAATCAACAAGCAACAGCAGAAGACAAGACTGAAACAGGAACAGCGCAGATAAGCGCGGCAGCAGTTGAAAAAGACTTAGAAGCTGCAAAGGTCGAAGAAGAAAAAGTTGCCAAAGAAATGAGCAAGCTGGAAGAAATAGCTTGGTCGATCGGCAAAGCATTGTTGCCAACACTAGCTGTAATGGCTCTCTCGGCCGCATTAGTATGTCCGCTCGGTTGGGTGGTTGTGGGTGCCGTATTGGCCGGTGCTGCTACTTCGGGTATTATAACTTACGCTTACGAAAAAAGAAAAAATTCATTCAGAACCGCAGATAACCAAAAACCAGACTCTGAAATTTTAAAAGAAGTTAGTATAAACGCTGCAATAAGTGGTGCTCTTGCACCTTTTAATATGCTCACGGGTGGTATGTTGCAAACAGTAGGCCCACTCACAGCAAAAACAATAGTTACGTCTGCAGTTAAAGCCGGTGCTGTAAGCTTTGCCGGTAGCACTGTTTCAAACGTTGTGAAGGGCGGGGTGACTAACCTTTGGTATGACCACTACTATAACTACGACGAAAAAGAGGCAGAACTGAAGGGTAAAATCCAAAACCTTTACCAGAAAGGAACCCTTACGGCTGAAGAAGAAGCTGAATTAGTAGGATACCTCGAAGAACTCGATACAATTACTCAAAAGAAGTATACCGTTGACAATTTTATACAAGATGAAAAATCTGCTCTTGCCTCAGCCGGTATATCCGGTATACTAGGCGGTATTGCCGGCAGGTTCGGTGCCGAAACAAAATTAGCCAAAACAGTTTCAAGCAAACTATTCGGAACCACATCAAAAGCAAATTTAATTTCTAATGCAGTGATAAGCAATCCTTTCGCATTTGCATCAGGAGCTGCATCTGCGCAATTACAAAAAGAAAACATTCTTAAAAAAATTGAAGATTACAGATTAGAACAGTTGAGATACGAAGAGGGTTCGAACGCATGGAACTACTACGAAGCAAGAATAACTGAACTCGAGAATTCCTACATGGCGATTAAGTTGTCTGATGCAGGGAAAAATGCAATGATATCTAATGCTTCTACGCAGCTCGCTATGGTAAGTGTTTCATTGGCAAAAACAAGACTGATAGATATGCCTGCTGAAAAAGCAAAAAAAGTGCAGAGTGCATACGAAAGCGAAAACGAAGAATGGAAAAAGGCAAATAATATTAGACAACAACTTGAAGTCAAAAAAGCTCTTAAACCGAAACCATCTGATTTCACTACAAGAAGAGAATACACCGCGGCTCTCAAAGAGTATTCTCAAGAATTAGGAGCCCTTAAAAATGCTTATACCGCAGCTAAAGCTGAAGCTTCGGCCACGCAAAATTCTCCTGAAAATAAAGAGTTAATTAGCGAAATAAAAAAAGAAGTAGAGGCTGAAATTGAATTTAATAGAGAAGCCGAACTGGCTAAATCACTCGGAAGAGATTCATATATTGAATTTAAAATGAAAAATTTGGCTTCAAAAGAAGAAAACGCAGGTAAATCGCCGGCCGAAATTAGAGAAATGGCACAAGACGAAGTAACAAAAGGTTATTTTAAGGCTGCTGAAAAATCGGCCGCAAAAATTCAGCAAATGGAAAAGAAGCTTGACTCGCAAACTAGCGAACTTTTTGGTTCCCTAGAAGAAGGCGATGATGGAAAAACATATGTGGTTGTAAAAGACGAATCGGGACAAGTTTTGAAACAAACCGAGTTTAAATACGGCAAGGGCTCTTCCTTTAAAGACAAGCTCTTTTCTTCAAGCACAGAAGAACTTAAAAACGCGGAAGTAGAAAACATAGTCAGACAAGTCTATAACTCCAGTTCTATGGTAAAACCAAGCGCGTACAGAAACGAATACGTAAACATGAAGGTTAATGAAATGCGGGGGCAGGGTTACAGCGAAGCCCAGATAGATAAAAATCTGTCGTCAATAGTTAAAGAAGCAAATGCAAAAACTTACAACCAATTCGGAAACAACTGGGAAAACATTGCCAAAGCTGAAATATTAGCAGCGGGACTTGAAAGAGCAAAATATGACGATGGAGCAGCTCCAACTGTAGATAAAGTAGTTACATTCGTTAAATCTACTCTTTCAAGCAAAACAGTTTCTACAGTGCAGTCAGAATTTTCCAGCGGAGTCAAATCAGCCATAGATATAACCGGAATATCAGATTATGATGTGTTTTACGTTCCTGTATTTGACTCAGAAAAAAGAAACGAAGAAACACTCAAAAAAGTTTACAGAAATGTAGACAGGCAGTATAATCGCCTATACGATTATGATGGGTATTGACAATGATTCCTAATCAAAGTATTATGCCCCGTACACTAAACAAGAATGTAAAAGGACGATTATAATGACGTTGGCCTATGTCGTGAGAACACGAATTCTTTTGGTTTTAGCTTTGTTGTCGATATGCTCGGGGGTATTTGCTTACGAAAGTAATGTGGTAGTTGCTCTTAAAGTTACGGGCAACCGCTTGATATCTGAAGAAATTATATTACTTAATTGCGCCATAAAAGTAGGAGACGTGCTTACGCCCTCTGCTGTACAAGATGACATTGCCCGTATTGGTGAAATGGGCTACTTTTCATATGTGGGCGCAGAAGTTAAGACCTCTGGCAACGGAAAACTTGTAGAGTTTAAAGTTGATGAAAACGCTATCATTGGCGAAATTGAAATTAAAGGTGCTACAAAAGTAGACGACGACATTCTTAAAGCCGCCATGGAAAGCAAAACGGGCTCAGTTTTTAACAGTAAGCTGTTAGCACAAGATATTCAGCTTGTTAATGAAGCCTTGGGACGTGAAGGATACCTTTTCTCTAAAGTTTCCGATGCTTTTGTGCAAGATCAGGGCAGTAAAATTAACATTGAAATTACAGAAGGAATTTTAGCAGAAGTTAAAATCGAAGGTCTTAAAAAAACCAAAGAAAAGGTCGTCAGAAGAGAATTAAGTGTTAAGCCCGGCGAAATTTATGACAACAAAAAAATTGTAAGAGACTTACAAAGATTATATAACCTTGGTTTTTTTGAAGAAGTCAGAAGAGACCATCTGCCGGGTAAAACTCCTGAAGAAATTGTTCTTGTAATACATCTTCAAGAACAAAAAACCGGTAGAGCCGGTGTTGGTGCAGGTTATTCTTCGCTTAACGGCTTAGTTGGTTTTGTGAATGCTTCACAAAATAACTTCAAAGGCGAGGGTAAACGTATATACATGAAAACCGAATTTGGCGGAGTTAAAAGCTACGAAGTTGGGTATTTTGACCCTTGGTTTAATAATAAACCACAAAGCTTTGGTCTTGATGTTTATAACACAGAATACACAAGAAACCTCTATAATTCAGGTAACACGATATCTGAATACGACGAACGAAGAAAAGGATACGCTCTAACCTTAGGTAAAAGATTAAGAAGAGACGTAGATCTGTCATTCAGGTTCAGAGACGAAGACATCAAACTTAAGCCTACAAATAACCTTGCTGTTGAAGCGAATAAAAACTACTACGTCAACGGGAAACTTCAAACATTGGCATCTATCCTTGATATAGACACTCGAGACAACAGATTTAGAACTACAGGCGGAGTTCACGACACATTCTGGATAGAAACCACAGGCGGAGCTCTTAAGGGTGCAAATCAATACACAAAATATATGGCTGCATTAAGACGCTATGTGCCTGTCAGTAAAAACAAAAAAACTGTTTTTGCAGTGCAGGCTGCTTATGGTAGTACAAGTGTTGGTGAAGGCTTTATTCCTATGTATGACATGTTCTCAGTCGGCGGAAGCAGTACCGTAAGAGGATATGAAGAAAGAGAGTTTTTAGGTACGAAGATTTACTACGTTAATCTCGAACTAAGATTCAATTTCGCTAAGAATTTTGACTTTGTGACGTTTTATGACATAGGTAGCGCATGGGGAACAGCCTACGACCTGACAAATATTTCAAAAGACCAAAAACGCGGTGCAGGAATTGGATTTAGACTGCAGACTCCTTTGGGGCCCGTAGCTATTGATTATGGTAAGGCAGATGACAGAAGTAGCGGAAATACTTACATTAACTTCGGTTCTTCTTTCTGATTGCCGATATGTTCTTTGACTTGGCTTAAGGCCACAAAAATAAGGAGATTTTCCTATGAGAAAACAGATAATCAATTTCTTTGTTGTCGCAGCGTTATGCGCTTGCCCGGTGTTAGCTTCGGCTTATGAATTCGGCGTTGTAGACACATCACAAATTTTTAGCAAATATAAAGTAACTCAAAAAACGAAAGAAACATTAGAAACTAAAAAGACAGAGTTACAAAAAGACCTGGAAAATAGAAAAGAAGATGTTAAAAAAATAGACGACGAATACGTCAGCGTTGCGAAACAATTACAAGACCTCAGAGAAAGCAAAAAGGAAAAAGAAGCAAAAGCTCTTGAGGGTAAATTAGCTGACTTAAGAAAACAGCTTGCTCAAAAATCCGGTGATTTGCAGAAATTCTTTGAAGAATCACAAAGAGCTTTGTATGCTCTCGAAGAAAAAGAAATGAGCGGTTTAGCAAAAGACATTGAAAAAAAAGTTGATGTTATTGTATCTGATATGGCTAAAAAAAATAAGCTAAAAGCTGTATTTGCAAAAGGAACTACTTTTTGGATCGATGAAAAAGCTGTATACGATATGACTGACGAAGTTATTAAGACTTTGAATGCCGAGAAATAAAATAGCGAAAGTAGCAACTCGGCAAGGGTTGCTATTTTTTTAAGGAAATGACAGAAAAATGAAATCTATTACTTTGAAAGAATTGGCAGATCTTTGTGGCGGAAAAGTATTGGGCGATGAAAACATTGTAGCCAAAAACATAGCCCCACTCACTTTGGCAAAAGAAAACGAACTTTCGTTTCTTTCCGGGGCAAAAAATTATGCGGCTCACTTAGAAGAAGTTAAAACTACTAAAGCCGTTGCAATTATTGCACCTGAAGATGCACCTGATTTGCCTATTCCTTCTATTAGGTTAAAAAACGCTTATTTGGGATTGGTGGCTGCGCTTAACTATTTTAATCCGCCAACTGAATATAATTACAATATTCACGAAAAAGCATATGTAAGCCCAAAAGCAACAGTTGATAAAACCGCAGTAATAGGACCTATGGCAGTTATTGACGATGGCGCTGTCGTAAAAGCTGGGGCACGCATAGATGCTCAGACTTATATAGGAAGAAATGCAATTGTCGGAGAAAACTCTCATTTGAACCCCGGTGTGCGCTTGTTGCATAACTGTAAAATTGGTGCAAACTGCATTATACATGCCAATGCAGTAATAGGAAGCGACGGTTTTGGTTTTACACCGGACAAAGGAGTTCACGTTAAGGTTCCTCAGGTCGGTAATGTTGTTATAGAGGATAACGTTGAAATTGGTGCTTGTGTCACAATTGATCGCGCTACAATGGAAACAACAAAAATTGGAGAAGGCACAAAACTTGATAACATGATACATATTGCGCATAACGTTGAAATTGGCAAAAAGTGTATTATCGTAGCTCAAGTGGGTTTATCAGGAAGCACAATTCTTGAAGACTATGTTACCCTAGCAGGACAAGTTGGAACAACCGGTCATCTTAGAATCGGTAAGGGCACTACAGTTGCTGCTCGAGGAGTTGTTACCGGCAATGTTGAACCCAACAGCTTTGTTTCGGGCTTCCCACTTAAACCACATTCTGAAGAACGAAGAATCATGGTAGCACAAAGGCAATTACCTGATTTAATAAAAAAGGTTCGTGAACTCGAAAAAAAACTGGAGGAATTAAAAAAGTAATGCTTTCAAAAAATAAATTAGTCATTTTGTTTTTATTTTTAACGATTTTAAATGGTGTGTTTGCTGAAACACCTACCTATACAAGATATATGGGGTCTTCAAACTTTGCGATGCCAACAGGCACCGTCAGATCTTCTTATAGTTACGTTAATGATAGTAGTAATTCAGGAATGTTCATTTCTCAGGCCCTTATGAACAGTTTTCTTGAATTGTCATATTATAAGCATTTAAGTGGCGATCACGAAGGTAAAAATTTACTGAACTGCAAAGTGCGTCTAATCGAAGAAGGAACAATAATGCCCGGAATAGTATGGGGTGCATCTGACATAAATACACAAATTTTAAATAAAAGAATTTATTATTTCAGTGCAACAAAAAGTTTTGAAACTTTCGGGTGCACAATCCATGGTGGATACTATAAAGACCCGTATAAATCAAGCAAAACATCTTTTTATGGTGCTGAAAAAATGATTTTCCCATTAATAAGCGTCGGAGCAGAATATGAAGATGATACGACGACTTATGGAATCAAACTCACGCCGATGCCCGGACTAGACCTAGTAATAGGACAAAGAGACGGGAAAGAAGAACTATATAATATTTGCTATTACGCTACATATTGAAAAATGAATAACGATAAACAAAAAACCATTAAAAAAAATGCAACCTTTGAAGGAATAGGACTTCATACCGGTAAGGCTGTTGTGATGAAGTTCTTACCTGCCCCGGCAAACACCGGAATCATTTTTATAAGATCAGATTTGCCAAATACCCCAAAAATTAAGGCTTCACTCGAAAATGTTATTTCAACAAATAGAGGAACAGTATTAAAAGAAAATGAAGCCGTGGTAAACACCGTTGAACACGTTCTTTCGGCATTAAAAGGCCTTGGGGTTGATAATATGTATGTTGATTTGAACGATGTAGAACCCCCGGTAATGGACGGAAGTGCTTGCGAATATGTAAAGGCTATACTTGAAGCAGGCATAGAAGAGCAAGAAGAACCTAAAAAATATATTTATCTCAAAGATAAGCTTTTTTTGGAAGAAAAAGGCAAAAAAATGATGTATTTGCCATCAGATAAATTTGAGGTAACGTTTACTCTTGCTTATTCCGATAGTATTATTGCTCCGCAAACTATTCATGT
>JAQVCG010000081.1 GCA_028689875.1 Candidatus Rifleibacteriota bacterium
AAAGACATTAAGAACCTTGTAAATGCTCCCGCTTTATATTTGTTAAACATAAAGAACAACAAAGAAAGCCCGGCAATGTAATAAATCATACTGCTTATGGCCAACAAATTTGCCCCCAACGCTCTTATCAACCAAGGAACCGATATTTGTTCCAAACCAGATAAAAAATGATACAAAAGCAAACCTGTCATATAAAACCAGATTATTCTCCAATCAAATTGCCACTCTATAAAGGGCGGAAATTCAGAAAGTTTGTAATCCAGCTTAGCCGAGAGCTTATAAGCTCCAATGTAAAAAACAGAAAGAGTCAATACATGCCAAACAAATAAAAACGTTGCAGGAACCAGCAGCTGTGTGAATTCATACAAATCAAGAATATTTTTTCTCGCCGTATGAACTGCTTCATAGCTATCCGGATTCTTCGCTTCGATTTCATCCAGTTGCTTTTCAACAAGTTGAACCTGCTGAGCCAAATGTTCTTTTATTGGTATCGGGCCTTTATCAACAGCGAAAGAGCCGTTAACTATTGCCCACATACCTGTCGAAAACAGCGTTGCCGACAGTAATGCCACACAAACAGCTTGTAAAGGCTTTAACCCCAAATTCACCGCCGAGAACATAAATACTGCGGGCATAAAAACCAGAGGTATCAGCATCAAAGCTGCCGGTAAAGACACCAAACTCCAAGAAGTAATAAAAGTTAAAGCCGCATAAGGCAAAAACCATTTACCGCGAGCAAGCAAAAGAACAAATGCGGGAATACCGCCTAACGAAAGAGTAAACATGCCAATAAGAGGAAGCTTTACTGTAAGATAGTGGCCCGTAACGGTTATTAAAACCATAAAAGCCAACTCAAGCCATCTTATGGCAAACTTATTCATTTGTTATACGTTTGCAAAGGGAAGCAGAGCCATGTTTCTTGCGCGTTTAATCGCAGTGGTCAAGTGCTTCTGGTGAGCAGTGCAAGTGCCGGTAGATCTGCGGCTGGTGATTTTGCCGCGATCATTGATATATCTTCTTAAGCGAGATACGTCTTTATAATCGATGAAAGATACTTTATCTTTGCAGAAATGACACACTTTTCTGTGTCTATGTCTTCTAAATTCAGCCATTTTATTCCTCCGAATAACTTATAAACAATATTTCCGATTTAGAACGGAACAGAATCATCATCACTGCCAACTGGACTAAAATCTGCACTAAAACCGGCATCAGAACTTTCGTCTTGCGTGCCGCCGCGTTCATTTGCGCCGGACAAGAATTGAATGTTATCTCCGATTATTTCGGTTACAGTGCGCTTTTGACCGTCTTGAGTTTCATAAGATCTGTTTTGTAAACGACCTTCAACCAAAACGGGGCGTCCCTTTGCCAGGTATTTTGCACAATTTTCGCCGGCTTTACCCCAGACCACAATATTAAAAAAGTTCGTTTCTTTTTTCCATTCTCCATCATTGCCTTTAAAATTGCGATTTACCGCAATAGAAAAGTTAGCAATAGAAGTGCCTTGGGCTGTGTGTCTTAATTCGGGATCTCTTGTGAGATTGCCGATCAAAAATACCTTGTTTAGATTTCCGGCCATATCTTATTGACCGCGAGCAGTAGTCATGAAGCGAAGAATAGTCTGATTAATCAGATAAGTTCTTTCGAGTTCCTTCAAGGCTTCTCCGGTTGCTTGAAAATTAACAAGAACGTAATTTCCTTCAACATTTTTGTCCACGGGATAAGCCAATGGGCGGCGACCCCATTTATCGATTTTTTCGACCTGACCACCGTTTTTGGTGATGGCAGTTTCGACTTTACCGATAAGTGCATCAAGAGCATCGTTTTCAATGCCCGGTTCGGTGAAGAACAAAGTTTCGTAAGGTTTCACTATAGAAAACCTCCCTTCGGATAATTTCGAGCCTCTACTATTTCACAAGCAGAAGCAGGGATGTACCCTTTAGGTTACCACAAGGTTCTTTATTTTTCAAGTAATTTTAGAATATTTAGCTATTTATCCGGAAAAAAAAAGACCGCATCGAAGATATTCGAAACGGTCTTTTTATCGTGTTTTTTAAGCTTTATTTAAGCTTTACGATTGATAAGAGAACGAGACTGTGGCATTTGAGATGAAGACTTTCCGCCAGGGCCGTAAGTAACAGGCTTAGGCGCACGGGTTATCAGCTTTATAGAATACTGAGTCAGCTCTAGCGCCTGTTCGACTAAACGTTGGTTTGTTTCATTAACCTTTTTTATTTCTTCGATTACAGAGGATAGGCTATCTGAGATAATCCATAAGTCTGATTTACCATCTGACTCCGAAACTTGATCAGTTACTAAATCAAGCCTTGATTCAGGGTCTCCGGTTATTATTTCCACACAATCTTTTCGTCGAGGCTCTAAATCAATAAGCTGTTGAACAAGCTGCTCTTCTTGAGAAACTATATTTTGTAACTCAGAAGAGAACTTTTCAACTAATAGTTTACCTTTTGATTTTCCCAATTCAAGAAGTCGGCGATAAATCGCCAGCTCTTCATTTAAAATGTTTTTAACTTCCTCGACAACTTGCCGCAAAATAAGGATTCCTTACCAAACATGTCTTACAACGCCCGAAGACCAAAGCTTTTCAGCGACTGCTTCAGGTGAAACGTTGTATTGCCCCGCATCAATTAGAGCTTTGATATGATTAACCTTCTCATATCTGATTTCGGCTTCCATCGCAACAGCTTTTGCCGCGAAAGTAAGCTTTTCTTCCTGGGTTTTCTCGGGTATTTCAGCTCTTTCGAGACTAACCAAGTCAACCTTGTCCGTTTTGTTACTCTGCAAACCGGACAGCCCTTTTGAATCTGCTCCCGCGACATTTCCTTCAGATGAAGCACCTTGCAACATCTTGTCAAAATCGCCTGATTTGACTTCTTGAAGCTTTTTGAGCTGATTCTGATAAATAGTAGTTACATTAATGTTACTAGAAACCTTCATGGTTCCTCCTGACTCCCTAAAACGTCTTCCCCCATATATCTATTTTAACAAGCGGAGGACGCCTCCAAAATGCGTATCGACCAAAAAACTTAGTTCGTTTAGTTTAATTCAAAACAAAGTTTAACTTAATTTAATCATTAAAGTCAACAGGGCATAAACAAAAAGCCCCGTAATTAAACGGGGCTTTCGGTGCCGGAAGTCGGGGTCGAACCGACACGCCTTTAAGGGGCGCGGGATTTTGAGTCCCGTGCGTCTGCCAATTCCGCCATTCCGGCTAGCGAAAAGAATTATATCATAAATAGGGTAAAGTATTCAATGTTTTTATTTTATTTTTTGCAAAACTATTTATGAGAAAATGTCATACCGGTGTTCCAATTCCTTGGAGAGTTCGGAAACATAGAAACCGATTGATAGAACTCAGAATAAACTAAATCATAAAAACTTAAACAATTTTCTCCACGCAAAACGACCGAACTCTTATCTGATTTGTGCGACAGCTGCAAACTAACATTCCAAAGCCATCTGCTGGCAGTTTCTGTTTTTATTTCTACCGGCTTTATATTAAAAAAATTAAGTCTTTCTGTTAAAGTTACTACAACGGTTTCACCTTTATTTTCTGTGGTTTCTCTGACAAGTTTTAGCAATTCTGAACTTTCAATTTTTTCTAATCGATAAGTAATTTTTGTTAAAGCTCTTAACATATAATCTTTTTCGTAATAACCGATTACAGCAAACTCAGGTTTATTTTTAAATCTCAAGAAAGAAAATTCGGCTCCCTCTAGGCCTTTATTTTTAGAAAACTCGAGTTGAACTATATTGTCAAAACTAATTGAAAACGAGTCTTTATAAGGAACACAAGCGTGTTTCAGGTCTTCTCTTATTGTTTCAAGTATAAGTTTGCCTTCTCGCATCATTTCAACATTTGCCATGCCTGCTGACGCAATTTTAACGCTATTTTGATGAAGCATCATTGCTCCGGCACCGATTATTGCAGTTATTGCTATTGCAACAATCAACTCAACCATAGTTACACCGGTTTTTATGCCAATTTTATTCATTTTATTTTTTTTATCACCATGGTTTTAGCTTCGATTTTTCCCAAGCCGGAGAAGAAACCACTGGGTTTAACTTCAACTTTGACCAAAACACCTTTTATTCCATCATTTTCGACAGTTTCTAATACGATCTTTCGCAAAAACGCTGATGCTTTATCAGGCCTTTTAATTCCATCTTTAACATTAACCTCTACCGGTTGCCAAACATCGAGTGCATAACCAGCCAAAGTGGTATTTTTTCTGCCAAAAATTTCTTTGTAACCCAAACATTGAAAAACTTCTATTGCTTCTTTTGCAATACTTTCTCCGGTCATGCGGTAATAGTCTGCTAAATTAGTTCTGTTTGAGGTTGAAATTAGCATAAAAACAGAAATACCTACAACCCCAATTATCAAAACCCCAATAAGGGCCTCTATTAGCGAAAATCCAGATTTAAAGTATTTGTAATTAAATTTTTTCATTTGTTCTTCTGTAGGTAACCCACTTAGAAATTACTGCTCTATTTGCTTTTCCGTCGTCTTTAAAATCCGTATCATAATGAATTTGATGTTCTTTTTCTGCCCAGGCATTTAAATCAAGCGTATCAACAAGCAACAAGCCATTGATTTTAAGAGCCTTTAAAGCCTCTAATGTTCCGGTAAAGTTACGATTTGAAGCTATCAATGCCGCATTTATTACATTTTCTGTGTTGGTAACAATCTTACCTTTATTGGCATAAAGCACACACAGAGAAGTATTATCAGACTTTTCGATGCCGCCATTAATATTAAAACTGTCTGCAATTATAACGCCCTGGCCCACAACTTTATAATCACCTTCGATTGTCACAGAATCTTTACAGTGAACAATTCCGTTTAAATTAAGCGTTTTTGTCTTTTGATCAATTATTTCATATCTATAGAGGTCATCTATACTGAGATTTCTTTTACTCCATAGAGAGTATTTATCATATAAGACAAAACTATCAGGTATAACCGGCTGAAATGAATTCATAGTGTTATGCAGAGTTAACACAGCTGCATTATCGCCTTTAATAACATTTGTATTGCCCGCTTCACGATCTTTACGCACAACAAGCGGGTTTATCATCATTGATCCGTTCTCGCTCATACAAACTGTTGATACAAGAAAATAATCAAAATGCGTTTCTATTTCATGGGAAAATGCCACTGAGCGTTTTTCGCCGGTATGCCTGTATAATAATGCCTTGGTTTCTATAGCGATTATTCCGTGTCCTTCATATGATCCATAGTATTTTGAATTATTCGGGGCAGTTTTTCTGAATTTGACTATTCTGATTCTGCCACCAACTTCGCACGAATAACCTTCTGAAAGAAAATTTTTGCTATTTTCTTTTGTGAAGGGGGTGTCAACGCGGTATGTGCTTCCCGGGGCTGAGCCTTTTAAAAACCAAAATATCTTAGTTTTAATATCGCCTGCGTCTTTAAATGTTCGCGCAAATATTTCATCTGTCGCCATTTGAGAAATTTCTCGAATAACATCTTTGTTTATTGTTCTAATTTGGTTTTTGGCGGTTATTCTGGAGTATCTAAAATATGATACAGCCATTGTTCCTACGCTAACAGCAACGAGCATTGCAATAAGCAATGCCGATCCTTTTTTCAAATTTTTATTTTGTTTCATTGGCAGGAGAATCAAATTTCAAAACAGGAGACTTAATATTTTTAAGCGCCTCTAGTTCTAACAATTCTATTTCTATTATATTTCTTTTAGCAGACTCGCTTTTTTGGTTTTTGAGGATATTGTTGAAAGAATCATCTGTACCGAGAGTTAATCCCAGGCCTACGGCAGTAGCGAGCCCCAAAGCAACAGCAACTGTCACAACGGTTTTTGAAGTAGCTGTAGCTGTTGAGGTAGCGGCAGAAGATGCTACGGCACTCTTTATGCCGATTCCTGCCAACACACTATTAACAAAAGTTGGAGAGGGAACCAGTCCGGCGGTTGGTGTAGGACCGGCCTTTAAGGTTAGAAGCAAAGAAACAGTTGTCGCACATTTTTTGCAAACTTTAATGTGCTTTTTACCGGCCTCAGTTAAATTTTTAGGGTCGGTTAACTGTTCAGTTACGTTTTTGCATTCTTTTTCGTCCATGCTTACACCTTGCCAAATTCATTTGCTAACCTGTCTCGCAACTTAGAAATCAATCTATGAAAAACTAATCTCACATTGCCTTCGGTCATTCCCTGAACTTCACCTATTTCAGCAAAAGACATATTCTGAAAAACTCTTAGCTCAAGAATAACGCGTTCTCTGGATTTAAGACCTGCAAATATGTCGCTTACTTCAGAATTAGAAACAACCTCAGACTCAGGACTCAAGTTTGAAGACAATAATTCAAGTTCAAATTGACTACCGGAGACATCGATCTTTTTCTCTTTTCGTAGTTTATCAATGAACAGATTACGTGAAATCCTTAGTAACCAAGCAGTAAAAGTAGACGGATTCGTAACCTGATCTATCTTACGAAATAAGGTTATAAAGGCTTCTTGAGCCACATCTTCCGCATCCGAATGCTTTACGCCCATACCCAGCAGATAGTGCATCACGAGCCCATAATACTGTTTAATAATATCAGCGAAAGCGTCAGAATCACCTAGTTTTGCTTTGGCAATTAAGTCGGCGCAGTCGGGCTTATTCCTTTTCAGCATTTGAGCTCACCACTAATAATACGTTATTTCAAGAATGTTTGTTACAAGTTGCAACAAATCAATTTTTCATACTGTGTACAGGGGCAGGAATTCTACCACCTCTTGTTACAAACACCTTCGGAGATTGTTTTCCAACAGCGATGATTGGCCCTTTGCCCAACAAGCCTCCAAAATCAACTTCGTCGCCGGCCTTCATTCCCGGAACAGGAATTAATCTGCATGCTGTGGTTTTATGATTTATCATGCCTATTGCCGCTTCATCGGCTATAATACCGGCAATTACGTCCACAGAAGTGTCTCCGGGTATAGCTACCATGTCAAGCCCAACAGAACAAACACATGTCATAGCTTCGAGCTTTTGAATATTTAAAGCACCTTCGCTTACGGCTTTGCACATTCCTGCATCTTCGGTTAGAGGAATAAAAGCTCCTGATAAACCGCCCGCATAAGTGGCCGCCATCATTCCGCCTTTTTTAACAGCATCGTTGAGCATGGCAAGACATGCTGTTGTACCATGGCAACCGGTTCTCTCTAAGCCCATAAGTTCGAGAATATCAGCAATTGAATCGCCTTGAGCCGGAGTTGGAGCTAATGACAAGTCTATTATACCGAATGGTATTCCTGTCATTTTTGAGGCTTCGCGTCCAACCAGTTCACCGGTTCTTGTGATTTTAAAGCTGATTTTTTTGATTAATTCAGACAGCTCCCCTATTGAGAGGTTTTCAGAGTTTTCTAGTGCAGCTCTTACTACTCCCGGACCCGAGATACCTACATTTAAAATAGCTTCAGCTTCACCCGGCCCTAAAAATGAGCCGGCAATAAATGGATTATCTTCAACCGCATTACAGAAAACCACCAATTTTGCGCAAGCCAAGCCATTTTTATCGGCAGATCTTTGTG
>JAQVCG010000016.1:0-22507 GCA_028689875.1 Candidatus Rifleibacteriota bacterium
CAGGAAAAACCGCCAACCACTTCGATCTAATCGAAGCAATTAACCAATCAGGGAAAGTTATAAACTTTTAACAAAAAAAAAGTTTTTTTTTGTTGACACCTTAAAATTTTAATGGTAATATAGCAACATCAAAAGGGGCGCTTAGCTCAGTTGGAAGAGCTCCTGGTTTACACCCAGGTGGTCGGCGGTTCGAGCCCGTCAGCGCCCACCCTCTTGGATCGGTAGTTCAGTCGGTTTAGAACGCCGGCCTGTCACGCCGGAGGTCGCGGGTTCGAGTCCCGTCCGATCCGTTTTTTTTATTTAGAGGCCAGATAGCTCAGTAGGTAGAGCAACGGACTGAAAATCCGTGTGTCGTTGGTTCGATCCCGACTCTGGCCATTCTTTTTTGGCGGCATGGCCAAGTGGTAAGGCAAAGCTCTGCAAAAGCTTCATTCAACGGTTCGAATCCGTTTGCCGCCTTTGAACCCCGTATTAAGGGGCCCCAACAGGCTAACCGCATTACAAATTTGTGTTAGCCTTTTTCATATGGATCGGTAGTTCAGTCGGTTTAGAACGCCGGCCTGTCACGCCGGAGGTCGCGGGTTCGAGTCCCGTCCGATCCGTTTATATACCTGCCCACCAGTTTTACCAATCTGGTGGGTATTTTGTTAAAGGAGATTAACTAAAATGAATCAAAGCCTTATTGAAATTATAGGATATTTAGGCTCAATTTTTGTCGCAATTTCTTTAAGCCTTAACTCTGTGTGGAAAATGAGATGGATAAACCTTCTCGGCTGTGCAATGTTTACAATATACGGCTACTTCATTAAAGCATGGCCATTATGCATTGTTAATGCATATATTACAATAATGGATGCTTGGTACATTGCCGAACTTACAAGAGACACATCTAGCTTCCACATGGATTCGCTCGAAAATATTGGCGAAAAATATTTTGATAAATTTTATAATTTTTACGAAGATGACATCAGAAGCTTCTTTCCAAATTTAAAATATGAAACTCTTAAATCTTCAGAAACATATTTAATGTTCAGAAACATGATACCGGTCGGAATTTTTTCTATTAAAATAAAAGACGGTAATAGAGCTCAAATACTCATGGATTACATTGTTCCAAAGTTCAGAGACCTTAAATTCGGAGCCTATTTATATGAAAAAAAATCATATTTTTTCAGAGACAAAGACATCAAAGAACTTGAAGTAATTACGAATGTACCCCTTCACGAAAAATATCTTATTAAGCTTGGATTCAAAAAGATAAAACAACAAGACGACAAACAGAATATATTCCTAAAAGAATTGATTTAACTCATTGCCTCCTTGATTTTAATCGTCTTTTTGCCGATAACCTAAAAAAAGGCGTCGTTCAGGAGGCAAACTTAATGTTTGTAAATAATTCAAAAATTGTTCTTTCCGCATTGATATTTGCATTATGCGTTCAAACATCTTCTGAAGGTGCTCTCTTTGGGCCATCAAGAAAGAATCAAAAAACTTCGGTTATTAAAGTTGAGAATAATAACGAAGCTTTAGCAAAACTTTTTGACCTTAACGACAAAAAAGAAGCGTCTTCAATTGATCCCTATAATTTTGCGCAAAATCATTTCAGTCTTGCCGCAACCAAATTGCAAACAGCATGCAGAGCAATAAGCAGTTTTTATAACGACCAAGCAGCAAGAGATATCATTTCTAAGATATACACTATCAATACACAGTATTTTAAAGAAGATGTTAAGAATTCTGCGCTCGCAGTCAAAAATTTGAATTTGCTTAACTTTAATATAAATACCGGTCTTCAAGAGCTATCTAAGGTCATAACTTCTCCGGGAAACGAAACCCTCGAAAATCTTGAGGCTGTGGTCGAAAAAATTAGAAACACAAATCTAAAAATGACCGCGTTAACAAAAAAGCATTTGACCGCAACAGAAAAATGCATCGAAGTTGCAGGCGCTTCATATGAAACATTCGAACTTATACCATCACTTTCAATGCCTGCAATAGACATGTTTGTGCAAAGCTCAAAACAGCTCATGAGAATGACAAAATCTAACTCTGAAGCATTTAAAGGCTTGATGCTCAATATACTTAGCAGTTCTGAACAAATCGAATCAGGATTAGAATCGATAAAAACAAATGTCCGAGAGACCTTGAGATTCTCTGATCATTTTGCAATCAAACAGTTCCCTTTAATAAATCTGCCCGCTCCTTCAAGAGAAAAAATCTTTGTAAGACTTAATTCTCTTGCAAACTACGTAAAAGGTGCAGAAAACACCCTTTCAATAGGTGAGTCACAAGTTAAAAATCAGGCACAGCAGTTTACTCACCTCATTGGAAGCTTTGTTGATAAGTCGGCAGAAAGCCTTAAATATCATAAAAGCACTGCTTCCACACCCGAGCAAATCTCTAATTACGCTCACAACCAGATAAGCGGCCTATTTTTAAGAGTTAAAGAGGAAATTCTTAACCTCAGAAAAGAAATGGCCAAAAACACTACAATCGAAACCGTTACCCCAAACATCAATATAGAAACTCCACAAGATTACGCTGTAAGAACAGCAAAATCTGTAAGTTCAGATAAATTGCCTTTATTCTTACTTGGAAATGCTCCAAGTAGCACACCGGCAAAAACAGAATATAATCCTGTTGCCAAAAATGATACAGATCAATTTATACGACTGCTTCCCAGCGATTCTGTCAGAGAGTCTATGAACATTTCGGTAGCAACAGCCGCTCAAATTAAAGAAGAACAGGGCGACACTCTTTTTTCTGATAATGACTTCGCTTTCCAAGACAATAACTTTGAACAATCAGAAATGTCTATCATTTCTCAAGAGCTTAAAGAGGACTTTTTCTTTGCAGAAAAAGGCGAAGATATGAGTGAAAACGCTATACTTGCAACAGGAGAAAACATGCCGGATTTCGGTCTTGATGATTTTGAACAAGAAACGCTTGAAGGTATAAAATTAGATTATAGCAAAATGAACGACACAGTTGACCCGGAGTTTGAAATGTTAAGATACGCAGAATGAGATAAAACCAAAAAAAAGGTTGTGCCCTTGAAGGCACAACCTTTTTTTATTAAGTAAACTTACAATTATTTACCTTGGTTTAATAAAGCACTGTATAATTCAAAATATTTGCGATAAGATTCGAGAGCTGCTTTTGCCTTTGCGCTGTCGCCCTGCTGCGCAGCTTCGGTGTATTCTTTATAAGCGGCTGAATATCTTCGATAAGCTTCTTCTGAGTTTGTAGGAACAGCAGTAGAAGTAGTTTCAACATTTACATAAGTGCTCTTTGCTGCAGGAGAAGATTTTGAACTTGCCGCATTAAGAGAAGCAATATAGTTTTCTATTTCTTTGGACTCTTTTGCTGCCGCTGCCGGATCCATGTCGCTTTTAGCTACAACAATATTTTTACCTTTGCCCAATAGTGCAGTTACTCCTTTGGTTATCAGTCGTCCTAACAAACCACCGCCGATAACACCGATAGCAAGCATTGGAAAGCCCATGCCTGCACACAATAAACCGCCACCAATTGCTCCGGCTACAGTTGCAAAGTTTGCTACGCTTGAAGTTGTCCAGTTAAGGACTTTTTTGCCGACAATAAATCCGGCAAGGCCGCCAATTGCCATACCAAGCGGACCACCGCCGATTGCCATGCCGGCAACAGCAGCTAAAGCACCTGCTGCCAAACCGCCAACATTAACAAATATTGACTTTACAGTGCCTCCGATATTCCCTAAAAACGATGCTTCAGCCCTATTAATAGGCGCAACTGTCAACCAGATGCTGAATAACATCGACAAAACTAACACAACTGAAATGTTCTGTCTTGAATTAATGCTCAGTGCTAACATATTAATTTCCTCCTGCTCAAATAATGAGCGTTACCGTTATTTATTAACTAAAATTATAAGGTTTTTTTTATGTACCCGCAACCCACAATTATAAATACTTGTTGTAATGTAAAATGAAAAGTTTGTTTCACGCTTTGAATAATAAAACGTGAAACTACTATTACATTTCACCATTTTCCAGAGGGACTGTATACTGTCTTTGCTCCTCGTCTATGAATATATCCACCTCGTCGGGCCTGATTGCTAAAAGCGCTATCTTGCGATTAATAGTTCTGCCCTTTATCAGGGTATATTTCTGCCCCGAAACCACTAATACAGCAGATCTGAGATCTTCCGAGACGCTTAAAAGTGATATACTTTTTCTCAATTCCGAATCGGGGCGACCTGCAGAAAACAAACGCGATTGCTTGTATTCACCAAACTTCTTCTTGATTACGGGAGCTTTAGCCTTCTTTTCCGCAGGTTTTTGCACCAAACCCACGTATTTGAATGCCGGAGCCTCGAGTATTTTTCGCTTAACGTTCCGCCCTTCCGAAAATCCGTGAGCAATGCAATATATCTTCGAGTCCGCTTCGTTCAAAGGTGTATCACAGTAATAAGAACAAATCATTGACGGCGCACCCGGCATTTTGATCTTATCCCCGTCCTCGGTGATGAATTCCTGCCCGTAAAAGTAATTAAAGCCGATTATGGCAGATACTGACTCCGCATTTTTCTTTTTCACCATACGGGTTAGCTCTGCAATCGCATTCGCGCAGTCTTTGCGCTCTTTCGCCGAGCGTCTCAGCGCCGATTCCGACAAAACTATATTTTCCCGCTCGATTTTATAGTAGTCATCGTTCTTAACCTGAAACACTTTTTCGCCTTCAATTATGTCGTCCTTGGGAAGCATACTCTCGTATGTCTCTGCCTTATTCGAAAGAGTCTCTGCATTTCCCCTCTTGAGCTGCATGTTACGAGCTTTGAGAAGTTTAAGTATTCCGTCAAATTGCTCCTGAAGCTTCTGTCTTTTCTTCGCCTCTTCTTCAGGCGTTGTTCTGAAAAATGATTTTTCGTTCACCTTTCTTTCCTTCGTCTCTCTAAGAAGCTTTACAATCGAATAGGAGTCTTTATCCGCGTAGGTAATGTCCGCTCCGTATTTAATAAGCAATTCAGCCTTTTCAACACAGTTATCGCGAGAGGTTCCATCTCTTATAAGCTCTACTAGAGCCATTCCGCCGTATCCATTCTTTTTTTCGATTCCCGGTGTAAGTTTGACCAGAGCAGAAAAAACTTCTGTCGAAGGGTTCTCTTTAGCTGCAATAACAAGAGGTATCTCTCCTTTGTTGTTTGGCTCCATGGGGTCTGAACCATGTTTTATCGCCAGCGCAACCAGTTCGGCAGATTTCCCTTCCTTTGCGATGTGGCAGAGAACGGTATTCCCTTCGTTGTCTCTCGCATTAACATCGCCACCGCTTCTCAGATATAATTTAAAAAGATTTGTTTTACCTGCAGCATACATAAGCGGAGTCTGACCGTTTGAAGATTTTTCATTCACGTCCGCTCCGTAACTTAGCAAAATCTGCTGAATCAAGAGGTCTTTTCTCGGGGGGGTCCACATCAGCGGTGGCGTCAGCCCTCTCATGGCATTGTTATGAATATCGGCACCGTTTCTAATCAACAAATGTATAGTGTCTATGGAATCATCATTCGTTGAACAATTTCTTACGGCATTTTCCAACACACTTTCCGACGTTTCGTTCAAATAATTCGGGTTGGCACCCAGTTCCAGCAGGAGCTTAACTTCTTTAAAACGGCCTCTCCCGGCAAATTCACAAAGAAGCGTCTCTTCACGCTTTGAAGATATATCGATTAAAAGACCGTTTTCTATCATTTCTTTAGCTTTATTTTTTTTGTCGAAATTCTTGAACATAGGTCTTTCGATTATTTCGAGGAGCCTTCTTTTGGAGATCTTGGAATCCTGATAGTCAGAGTCCTTCATCGGAGCAACTTCTTCAAACTCTTCCTCACCAAAATCGTCCTCGAACGGATCATATTCTTCAACACAGGCCGCATGAACAGTTAAAAGAATCACAAAAATAAACACAACCGCAAAAACAGCAGAGAATAAATTCATTCTATTATTTTTCATATGAAATCCTTATGAGCAAAAAATCGTTTGGCTCATAACCTTCATCGTCGCAACCGTTAAAGCCAAGCGAATAAACCAGTATTTCAGGGCCTTTTTGCTTAATTATGAATTTTTCCTGATGTTCCGAGAAATCATCTGCCGTCAGATACTTTTCTATTCCTCTTTTCAGCTCTTCAACAGAATCGTGTTTTTCATTAATAACTGCTTTTGCAAGTATCGAAATTCCTCTCGCAGTGTATTCGTTTTTCAGATATGACGGGTATGGTCCATAATTGGGGGCGGCGAGTCTGAAGATCTTGTGGGCATGAACCAAGTATGTATCCATATCCGTAGGCGGATCTTCGGCTATCGAATCGATTTTTTCGACATACCTCAGGAGTGATCTGTTGAAGTTTCTGTATGTGGGCAGTTTACGGGTTTTCTCAAATAGTTGGTAATATTCGCAGATAAGGGTGTCCAAACACTCGTTTACGCGGGTCCATCCCTTATTCAGGTCTCCTGCGGAAGTAAATCCGCCGAATTTTTTGAGAGTATCTTCGGAAGATTTTTCCCAGGCTTCTTTAAGCGTCGTTTTTTTGGCTATCAAAACTTCTGTGTCAAAAGCCAGTTTTATATCGGGTTTATCGTTTAACATTTTGTCCCAGAGCTTTTCAAACTTTTTTAAGAAATCCGCAGATAGTTTGGGACTGAGCAACGCATATCCCAAATTCGGGGTAACCGCATTCCTAGAAAAGATACTGCCTAACGAGAGAGTTAAGAAGGAGCAGCAATCACCGTCAAAACTCATCATAATCTGTCCGAACTTATAAAGCAGCGCAGAAAGTTTAAGAGCTTCTTCCGGCCTGTTTTCCCCGATCAGATATTCAATAACGGCAGACAGCAGATAAGAGTAGTGTCTGCAAAAAGCAGCGTCGGGGGTTGCCTTGGTCGTATCAACCTTGTCCGCTTCACATAACGGCAGCGAAGTGTTTATGATTTCTTCCCAGTTTTCAATGATTGAAAGAAGATCTTTTTCATGCTTCTCCCAGAAGATTTTGCCGATTTTGCGTATCTTCGCAAAATATCTTTCTTTGTCGTTGACTTTGCCGATATACCTGGTTACATACGATGCATTATCAAAATCAGTCCTATCATACTCCACAGCGAACTTCATGAAATTTTTCAAGGGTGATCTTTCAGGTCTGTATAACGGTTCTCCGTGAGATAGAGTGGAAATTAGGATCATTAGGATCATAAAGACTAATTTTTTATTCATGATCACAGACTCCGGCTATTGATATAACTCATGGATAACATTTTTGAACTTTTATGTAAAGTTCGCTTCACGATATCTCCGAACTTAATCTAAACTACTTTTACATTTCACCATACTTTTATTGTTTATTTAAATCCTATTTGTTAAAATGATTCAGATGATATTCAGGAGGATAATATTGTGAAAACAAATCTCGTTATTTTGGTTATACTTTTTGCATTTACTGTACTAATGCCCATTCACGCAGAAACTCCGCTAAGAATAGGCGTGGTTTTATCTATCGGCGGCCTTAATGACGAGTCCTTTAATGACGCCGCATACAAAGGAATTATGCAACTGAGAAAAGATGAAAAGTGCGTCGTTGAAGTTGTCGAACCGGGCAATCTCTCCGGAATCGAACCGGCTCTCAGATACTTTTGCGAAAGAAAAATGGATTTGGTCTGTGCAGTTGGCATATTCGCAAACGATGCTGTCAGAAAAGTAGCTTCTGATTATCCTGCAAGCAACTTTTTGCTGCTTGATTCTGTTGTAACAGTTCCAAATGTCCTTTCAATTCTTTTTGATGAAGAACAGGGCAGTTTCTTTGCTGGCGCATTTGCTGCTCTCTTAACAAAGTCAAAAACAATAGGGTTCTTAGGCGGCATGGACTCCCCTATCATAGCTACATTCGAGCGTGGGTTCAAAAATGGCATCAAATTTGTTAATCCTGAAATCAAACTCACATCAAGATACATAGGAAGCACTCCTGAAGCATTTGACATGGCAGACAAAGCGAGGATACTAGGCATATCGATGGCCTCTGAAGGCGCCGACATTATATATCACGCCTCAGGCAAAAGCGGCATTGGCTTAATAGAAGCCTCAAGAAGAAACAACTATTACGTAATCGGAGTAGACTCCGATCAAAGCAGAACAGCTCCGGGTAAAGTTCCCGCAAGTATGGTAAAAAGAATTGACAATGCGTTGATAAAAGCTGTTCAAATACTGAGAAAAAAGTCCTTTGAAGGCGGAATTTGGACACTTGGCATAAAAGACAAAGGTATCGAACTTGCCGTTTCACGGTTTAATCGCGATCTGATTACCCCTGAAATAGAAACTAAAATAAAGGAAATCGAAAACTTTTTGATTCACAAGGCACAATAATTGTGAAAGTCTCATCCTACGGAGGAAATAATGCCAATAACTAAAACTTGCTTCAAAGCAGTTTTTATATGCTTTTTTATAATTTTTTCATTTTTTCAGACCTGCTATGCCGAAATCAATTTTGATTTTGGCTTGACACTCTTTGGGCAAGAAGAAGTTAAGTTTGAGCAAAGCAAAACATCTGATTTTAATTTTCAACTACTCAAAAAATACATACATGAAAAACAAGACAATGTAATCGCCCAACTACACGTTATAAGCAGATGGTTCAGCCTCATAAAGCTTTCTGATAAACCTCGGCGAGACGAACTCATAGCAATCGGTTCAGATTTTTTCGACACCCAAAAAAGAGAATTTAATGCAACTGAACGAGTAGCAGAAATCTTTTACAGAGGAATTCTCTTAAGTAACGAAAACGATGATAATAACACAACAGAACAAGATGAAAAATTCGAAAATTTGATTTTAGATAGCGAAGATAATCTTTCAGAAAGCGGCATATATTGGATAGTCAAAGGCTTACTATTCAGCTCTTTGCAAAAACGTTCAAACGGATACTTCGCCTTAATGAAACCTGAGGAAGACCTTAAACATGCGCTTACACTAATACCTCAAACTGCCCATTACTACTACATAATGGGGCAGGCTTTCAGGTTTATAAACCCTTCGGAAACTACGCTGTTTTTAGCTGTAGCTTCCTATGAGAAAGCCGCATCACTCGACCCCAGAAATGGAAAGCTTCAAAATTCTCTTCTTGGAATTTATATGGGTTTGCACGAAGAAATGCAAAGCAAAGGCAAACCCGAACCATTTTGGCTGGAAGAAGCGGTTTATAAAAAAATTCTGGAGATTTCTCCCAATAATGCTTACGCACTCAACAATTTAGGATTCTTATATGCCGAATACGGCATAAACCTTAATATTGCACAAGAATTATCCCAAAGAGCAGTGCATTTGTCCCCGGAAAACCACATATTCAGAGACAGTCTCGGTTGGGCAGCTTTTAAAAATAAAAATTACCATACTGCCGAAGTTGAGCTCAAAGAAGCAATAAAGTTGAAATCCGACTTTTACGAAGCTCATTACCATCTTGCCACATTGTATTATGCAAATGAAAGAGCTGACAAAGCCGCACAACACTACGAAATAGCTATAAAACTTAATCCCGAAGCCGCAGAAGCTCTTAATAATCTTGCTTACCTATATGCCGAGCAGGACATAAATATTAAAGCATCTGTAGAAATGGCAGAAAAAGCCATTGCACTCGAAGCAAACAATGCCTCTTACCTTGACACTCACGGTTGGGCACATTATAGAGCGAAAAATTACAGAACTGCTATAACCTCACTCTTGAAAGCTAATGAATTAGCACCTGGACAAGGTGAAATTTTGCTACACATCGGCAGGGTATACTTAGACTGTAATAAATTCACACCTGCCATAAGATATCTTAAAGAAGCATTTAAAGTAGACCCGCAATTAAAAGACCCCGATAATTCTCTGTATTTAGCAGTGCAGTTACATGGCTTCCACACTGCTTTAGCTAACTATCACAATATTATGGGCAACAGGTCGGATAAAGAAAAAATTCATAAGATGCTTTTAAATATAGCCCAACTATATCAAGAAGAAAAAGTCTATGACAAGGCAATTGAGATAACAAAAGTCTGTGCTGATTTTAAAGCAGGAAAACTTTCATTAGAAAGACCGCTTTTGCCAAGTTATGTAATTAAGAAAACTAAACCGGCAAAATCAAAAACTGAAACAGTTGCTGCAAACAAATCGAAAACGGAAAACAATGAAAAATCCGAACAAAAGCAAGTTGCAGAATTAGGAGAATTGCCCAACAATGCCGGACAATCAATTGCTGTGTCATTTGGTCCGGCATTATTCAAATATTTAGCTCCGGCATTTAAATGCGCCGAAAACTACTCAGATAAAAGCATTACAGTATTTATCTCAAAGCTTCATAAAGCCAAAAACACCGCAATAATAAGAATTGAAACGACAAAAGTGCCCGGAATGACAATGTTAAAACGGGTCGAAAACTACATGAAGACGATCGGAGCAGTCTGCAAAGAAGACGTTAACAGCGATAAAAGAGAGTATCAAATGGGCAAGACAAAAATATACGCTGTCGCCCACAAAAATAGCCTATATATCTCAAGAGCACCGATCGACACTGCAAAACTTGCAGGCGGCTTAGAAAAATTTTTCCCGTATTCGGATGAAAACTTTGTAGATATTTATTACAGCTGGCCCACCTTAATAAGAAAACTTCCGAGATGGACCATGCTATTTTTCACCAATCCGATTGCCCCTTTTACCGAAGTGCATTCAAAATATACTTTGAAAGAAGGCAACTTTAACGAGTATGTTATAGCAACCACCGGCAAAATTGAACCTGACAACAGCATAAAAAAATACGCCCGTGAATTGTTCATCTATAAGCTTGCTTCGAAAAAAATGGGATTGGAAACCACAATAAAGCTCAGCACCGAACAAGACAAAATTTACACCGAGATTGAATATTACAATGCTGAAAAATGGTTCACGGATAGACTGGCATCAAAATACAACAGCTTGAATATGTTCTTCAAAAACTATATTAAGAACGGGCTGGCTGCTACAATATGCTTCGTGAACAGACTGTTTTACGCGCCCGACCTATACAATTGTTGCCCGAGCAACGGAAAGATATTTGTCGACCTTCAGGCAGCCACAGTTTCATGTGAAACTCACAACGGACTGCCGATTGTTCCCATTATTCTTGACGAAAAGCAGGAGTGCGCTTACAACAGAATGAAACTATTCAGATTGCTCTCAAAAGAAGAAAGGCAAAAAATACTCGCAGAAAAAAACAACGAACTTTTGATTAAAAAAGCAAAAGATCTTAATATCCCTTTATGCAATGATTATGAAGGTTGGGAGCTGAAAGAAAACGAAATAATATGCCCTTCTCACAAAAATTGATTTGCTTTTTTTCTTAAAATAAGCTATTAGTTAACAAAGTTACAAAATTTAGGGGGTTCGAACATGGCTGCTGTTAACATTCAAGACAACGTTCTTCAATATTTGAAAAATGAACGTGAAGTCATAAAAATATTCTTAATGAAAGGCTTTCAAATTCAAGGAACAGTAATTGATTTTGATACTTTCGTAATTCTCTTAGAATCAGAAGGCAAAAAACAGCTAATATACAAGCATGCTATTTCTACTATTCAACTACCCGATAACTTTAATTTAACTGCGTAAGTTTTTATAGAATTATCTGATTAAACAACACAAACAATAAAAAAGGCCTTAATTTATAAGACCTTTTTTGTTGTTTATTTTATAAAATAAATGCCAAACTCTTCGTCTTTATATCTCTCTATGGTTACATCAAGTTTTTGAACAAACATTTCGCAAGTTACACTTATGACCGCTTTATTTAGATGCCCACCCAAAGCCCTTCCCTGTGAATCTGCAATGGTAATGTGTAAATGAATATAAGGTTCATTGTTTAAAGAAGTTATATTACCGTTCAATGCAAGTATTTCAAGATCCTCTTCATATTTTTTAGGATAATACCTTTTTTCAATTGCATCAAAGAAACCGGCTTCAACATGATTTGCTGCACCGATGCCGCTTACAGAAGCAGCTTTTATATTTTCTTTTACACATAAACTACTTAAGGCAGTAATCACCTCTTCGCCTTTTTCGAGCCTGATTACATATGTATCGTTGTGCCTAACATAATTCATTGTCATCCCCCCTTCTTCCCTCTACTAAAATACTAACGCTTTTGCCAAACAAATTCAAGACAAAAAAAAAGGCCACATTTAGTAGCCTTGATCAAGGAAAGGAATGATTGAAGACAACTGACGAGCAAGTCGTGCAGTGTTGCTATATATAATGCAAGTAATATGCCAACTTTTAAGATAGAATTTGAAAAAAAATTGCACAGTTTCTTTAATTTTTGCCTTTTTGCTGTAAACTATTTATACACTTTTTAATATTTGCCGTGTTTAATTTTTAAACACGGCAAAATCTCTCTTTAAAGCAATTTCAATTTGTGATAAACTGCACGATATACACTACAAAACAAAGGATATCCTAATGTTTCCCACAGAAAGACCAAGAAGATTGAGAGTTAACCATAAAACGAGAAGATTAGCCAGGCAAATATTCGTACAACCACAAAATCTTGTATACCCTATTTTCGTGGCTGAAAACATAGAAAAACCCAAAGAAATATCAGCAATGCCAAATCAGATGCATTGGCCGGCTGAAATGGCCTATGTTCCGGTTCAAAAAGCAATTGAAAAAAATATTTATTCTTTTTTGATTTTTGGAATACCTAATCATAAAGATGAAAATGGAACAGAAGCCTATAACGATGACAATGTTGTATGCCGTGCCATAAAAAACATCAAAGAACACTGCCCTGAAGCCCATATAATAACAGATGTATGCTTATGTGCTTACACAAGTCATGGACACTGCGGACTAATAACAGCAGAAGGAGATGTTGATAACGATTCTTCGATTAAGCTCATAGCAAAATCAGCGCTGGCACACGTTAAAGCAGGAGCAGACATGGTGGCCCCTTCCGACATGATGGACGGAAGAATAGCGGTAATCAGAAAGACTCTCGATGAAAACGGATATACAGACATACCAATTATGGCATATTCTGCTAAATATGCTTCGGCATTTTATGGCCCATTCAGAGAAGCTGCAGGGTCTGCCCCCGGAAAAGGCGATAGAAAAGGCTACCAAATGGATTACGCCGTATCCGCAAAAGAAGCGTGCAAAGAGTTTGAGGAAGACATAAGCGAAGGTGCTGACATAATTATGGTAAAGCCCGGCGTTGCTTATCTCGACATTGTTAAAGAAGCAGCGCAGAAGTTTAACTGCCCTGTAGCTGTTTATCAAGTATCCGGCGAATATTCGATGATTAAAGCAGCGGCAGAAAAAGGCTGGATTGACGAACGACAGGTTGTTATAGAGTCTCTTGTAGCGATGAAGCGCGCCGGCGCCGATATTATCATTACTTATTTTGCACCCGAAGCAGGCGAATGGCTATGTTAATCAAGAATTCTCTGAGAGTTTTGGCCTGGGAAACAACCCGAGCATGCACATTAGCGTGCCCTCATTGCAGAGCATCGGCTGTTACAGAGCGCAATAAAGAGGAATTATCGGTCGAAGAAGCTTATTCAATGTTAGAATCAGCTGCCAAAATCGGACCGGCGATTATTATACTAAGCGGCGGTGAACCTCTTTTACGCAACGACCTTGAGTTAATAGCAAAAAGAGCCGTTGAACTTGGGCACCACCCTGTTGTATCGTGCAATGACGGATCTCTCTTAACAAACGAAAGACTGAAGTCTCTAAAAGAATCAGGGATAACTCACTTTAGCTTTAGTATGCACTCAGAAACCGAAGCTGCCCATGATGAATTTGTCAAAGTAAAAGGAGCCTATAAAAACGCTTTGCTAGCCTTTGAAAGAATTAAAGGGCATGGCATGTCTTTTCAGATTAACACCACAATATTACCTACAAACCACAACAGAATTGAAGAATTTAAAAATTGGGTTGTATCTTTAAAAGCTTCTGCTTGGCATTTATTTTTCATTGTGCCCATGGGCAGAGCTGCTGAAACAGGTTCCGGCATATTGATTTCTCCTGACGAAACTGAAGCCGTTTTAAATTATGTGGCTCAAAACTCAGATAACTGGCAAATTCCCGTTAAAGTTACATGCGCGCCCCAATATTCGAGAATTCGTGCCGAGCTGACTGCAGCAAACAAAATCACCCCAAAAAAAGGGCATCACGGCCATCAAAGCGCAAGAAGCTGCATGGCCGGGAACGGATTCGTGTTTGTAAGCTACAAAGGTGACGTTAAGCCATGCGGATACTTTGATCTTATGGTAGGCAACATCAGAGAAACGCCACTAGACGAGATTTACACACAAAACGAGATACTAAAAAACATGAGAAACCCCGAAAAACTCGAAGGAATTTGCAAGAATTGTAATTACAACAAAATTTGCGGTGGGTGCAGAGCACGCTCATATGCAGTAACCGGCAATTATATGGCCGGCGACACATCATGCAAAAGGAAATAAAGAAAAGCTGATTATGCACCACCCGGCTCAAAGGGATCTTGAGCCCAAGCGTTTTCAAAGCCAAGTTTTTCAAGTAAATCCAAAACGTGCATGTAGTCTGAGTCCGGCAACGGCTTATTTAACAATTCGTTGTCTAGAGCCTTATAAGCAGGAAAATACTGGCACATTACACTCAAATATATATCTGTGCCAAGCTCTTCTTTTAGCCATCTTAAACAGTTTTCGGTGCCGGCAAGATTATTGGGTAAAACTAAATGCCTGATTATCATTCCCTTTGTTGCAAGGCCGGTTTCAGAATCTATTTTAAGATAACCGGCAATCTCGTGCATTTTTTTTAATGCAGCGCGGTTTGCTTCCACATAACTGGGGCAGCTCGAAAAGGTTTTGGCTGACTGATTGCTGTCATATTTGATGTCAGGCAGAAAAATATCAACAATGCCGTCAAGCATTTCAAGCACTTCAATGGTTTCATAACCGGAACTGTTGTAAACTATGGGCAGCTTGTGCACCGCATCACCCGCAAGCAGCCAAGCGTCTAACAGCATGGGCAAAACATGAGTCGGAGTAACCCAATTAATATTGTGAACTCCCCTTTTTGCGAGAAGATCGTAGATTTCTGCTAATTTTTTAGTTGTTATTATTGAACCATTTCCGAGTTGACTGAAAGGATAATTCTGGCAAAAACAACAAGCCAAAGTGCAATTAGAAGAAAAAATAGCGCCGGAGCCTTTTGTTCCGGATATTGGCGGTTCTTCGCCATGGTGATCGGCCCAAGATGCAATTTTAAGATCTTTGCCGGTTTTACAAAAGCCAATTTCGTTATTAAGTCTGTTCACTCCGCATTTACGAGGGCACAGACGGCAAGATTCCATTAATGCATAAAAATCAGGTAAGCGCTTTTCTATTAATTTAACTTTTTCGTTCATATCAGATTATTCAAAAACTATTGAAACGCCTCTCGCCAAAGCTTCTTCGCGTGCAACATCAGTTATCATAGCCCCATATGGAACCTTTAAGGGTTCTAATGAATCACAGGCCGCAATAATATCATCGCGGGTTATGAAAACACGGCCCTGAGAAACAGGAGCAGCGGCTTTTGATAGGGCAAACCGAGCGCGTATAATTTTTACGGTTTTTTCAGCCAGGTTGTCTTCATTAAAACAACTGACAGTGCCGCCTAAAACCGTATCCCAATGGCGTTTATAAACCTTTATCAAATGTGGATTCATAGATGAATCGGCAGTAGGAAGCATTGCCTCTGAAAGCAAAATGGGCTTACCTAATTCTGCAAATCTGAAAAGGAGCTCAGATGGAAAAGAATCACGGATTCCAAGGGCTAATTTGGCTAAGGTATTTAAACTCAAGGGATTAACCAGCAAAATATCGTATATATCGAGTTTTAAAGCCAAGCTTTCAAAATCGCCTGCACAAAAAACTCGATATTTCATTGCCAGAGGGCGTAACCAACCATACTGCTGTGCTGAATTCGACACAGCAACATCGGCCTTTTCATAAACCGAAGGTAAGTCGAATTCTAAAGCCTTTTGTGCAACCGAAGGGTTTTCCGGCTGACAAAACAAAAGCAGAGGCTTGAGCGTCTTAGGTATATTGTTACTGATAATTGACATGTCAACCTTAACACTAATATTTTAACAAAACTATGTCAATAAATTTCGCCGGGATTTGCTCCATTATCTTCAGCAAAACGTTTAGCAAATAAAACCGATAACTTTTCGTAAGTTGCATTTTCGTTAAAAGTGCACGGCTTTAAAACATAGCTTTCAACAAAAGGTTCAAGATCTTTTGAAGCCGATGCAAAATCTTCAAAATTCGGCAGCGAACCAATAAATTCGGGAGGATATTCGGCATTGTCTGCCAAATGCTCTAACACAAGTCCTGCGTAACTTATATCATCATCCATTTCAAAAAAACCGCTTGCCGGTTTACATAAATCTGTATCTATTCTTGGATTTAAATATGCTTTTTTGTGTCCGGGTTCCGCAACAGCATTGTTTTCTCGCAATACTCTGACAAATGCAGCGGGAAGCTTATTGAATTCTGCATAGGACATTCCCCGTTTTAAACCGGTTAATAGATCTGACAATTCTTTTTCTGAAATTTCTGCACCTAAGATTTTAGATCTTTCGAGTACTCTTTTAAAAACCACTGAAGTTGGCAAATGTATCTGAAAAGGCCCTAAACATATCCATAACCCGTGGTTATGCTGACTGTCCCAAAACTTATTTACGGCAAAATGATTATCGTAAAACAGTCTGCAACCAGGCAAGGCCTTTTCATAATTTATGAGCGCTTCTTCATAAATCATAAAAGCAGCTAAATCTTCATCGCCTAAAACAGCTTTTATTATCTCTTCCTGGCGTTCTCTGTCAATAAACTCTCTGATGTGCATATATGCACTTAACAGTGCATTGTAGTTTTCGGTCTTTTCTTCATAACCGCATGCAGCTATTTTTTTGAGCAAAGACAACACCCGTATTGTTTTACCCAATTTCGCGCCCATTCCAACATATGACTTATTAGAAACAGCCATTACATGGTATTTGTGCTCAGACCATAAAAACTCGTATATTCCGCGGTGGGCAAGTTGATACATATTAATTGGTCATTATTGTCGCCCATTTACCGTCTTTAAAACAACTGACAGTTCCAGAGACTGTTCCAACCCAAACAGATTCGCCCTTAACTTTTATTGAATGGATACTGCCTTGGGCATCGCCATAAGAAACAGACGTAAATTTTTCGCCATTGTATAAGACAATTCCGGAGGGAGTTCCGACCCAAAGATTACCGGTAGAATCTATGTCTACATCACGAACCAACATGTTAGGTAAACCATCTTTTTCTGTGAATCTTACCCAGCCTTTACCGTCTAAGTTGCATCCGGCTAATCCGCTTTTAGTGCCGATCCAGACAAATCCTTTAGCTTCATCGATAACTATGCTAGTTACATAATCTGCCATTAAGCCATCATCATTGTTGGTGTTTGATCTTGTGCTTCTGTTGGTAAAAGATTTTTCCGAACCGTCTGCATAGCGTACTATCACGCCATCACCATTTGTTCCGATCCAAAGAGTGTCGGCAGTTATTGCGTAGCAGGTTTTGTAAGTATTAAGCAAAGAATCTTTGCGAAATTGCTTCAACCACTTTGTTTGAGCGTGCACTCTCGGCGGAAACATAATCATCACCAAAAGACTCATTGCCAAAAAGATAATAAACCAATGCGATCTAGTCTTTTCCATTTTTTGCCTCATTTTTATATTCTTACCCACCTTATCGGCATAATGAAAAGCAAAATTGACAAAAGACTTTAACAGACAAAAACAAACCGTATTTTTTTACGGAACTACAATCTCAGAATCGAATGACAATTCTTTGACCTCATCCATCAAAAGAGGTCTGATCATGAAATTAAATGCTTTAAAATCTGCTATTTGGTTTTCTGAATAGACTCCTGTTGCGGCATTGCCCGGCGCCATACAGCCCAGAACTTTGATTCCGTCTTTGCTAAGCTCAGTCAGCTGAATATCGGTTCCTCGGTTCATAAAGGTTCCAAATGATTTTGTAGAAGCTAATGTTGGCGCACCAATGTGGTTCAGGCCGCCAAATTCCATGGGAGCTGTTTTAACCGCCCGAATTTCTCCGTTTTCTTCTGCACAAGCCACAAAAGACCTTTTGAACACAGAAGTAACAAGCTCTTGAGCCGTTCTTCCGCCTAAGTAGTCATGATTTGTTAGGCCCTTAAGTGCGCGTGCCATTACGGCAGACTGCGTCCAAGTCGGGTCTGAGGCCGGAATCCACATAAATTCGCCAAGTTTCGCCAAGAATAATTCATTAAAAACATCGCTATAAAACTTATCAAAGAAACCGGCACCTGCGTGATCAAAAAAGCCGTCTTCATCATCGTCGTTGCGCATTCCATCCCAGCTCGCAAGTATTTCAAACGCCTTTTTCTCTTTTGAATCTAAATCTTCGACCTTAATACAACTTAACAGCAAATCTTTGAAGAAGTATGCTCTTTGGTCTGTAAATGCTATATCACGTTCTAATTTTTTTAAATATTCGATTGACCATTCATTTCGGTTTCGTTCGATATGGTCAGCTAAAAATTTCGTGCGCTGGTCGGCAACCCAACCGTTTTGCATGTCTCCGTCACGAAAACCGTCTACCGGCGGACAATTCCAGTTCACAAAGAAGCCTGTTTCCGGATTCATAGCCGCAAGTCTTTTTTTATTCAGGGAAAAATCGTTCGGTGCATAGGCGGGTAATCTGTCTTCTCCAAAAGATCGCCTGTTTTGCCCTTTTCCGCAATGGACAAAAGCAATGTTACCCTGTTTGTCGGCCCCAAGCCAGTTTATCGAAAGAGCATTCTTGTCTGAGGCTTTGAGCAAATCATCAAGAGACTTTGCAAAATTAGATTCATACCAACCTTCGTAAGATTTTACGACATGTCCGCGCCATGCACGGTTTTTAACGTAATGAATATCACCCTCAACAGCCACTACCGGCCCCAATTCAGTGTCGGTCATGGTTTTATTAACAGGCATTATATTGTCTTTAACAATTATTTTTTCTTCTCTGATTGTTTTTTTTACTCTCAATTTGCTGTCATACAGGCCCACCAAATAGCTTTTGTCGTGCTTGTCTTGCTTTAGGGCAATAAGATCGACTAAATTTCCAACGCCTGCAGTAGATGTAAAAGCAATATTTCTGTTTGCAGCAAACATTACAAAGAAATAACCGACCGGTGTGCTGCCTACAATATCAAAGTCAGGAGCATGCAATCCAATGCAATAAACTGCCGACGGAGAGAAATAGCCCATTTGAGGCCCGCCAAACAATATGGCCTTTTTCCCTTTACCTTCTTTTACAGAAAATACGGCTGCATAACTACCCGATTTTTCGGGAATTCCTAAATGTTTTAAAGAAACATTTCGATTTTTGCTTTCGATACCGGGCAAATTGCTTGGTGAAGCGCAACTTTGCAATAAAGCGTGTTCATCATTTTTAAATCTATGACCGGGACTGTCGTAGTTAATATCGCCGAGAGTTGTATAAACTTCGGGATCTTCGAATACAACTATATCTTCAAAGATTTCAGAGGCCGCGCGGGCGCCGTATTTCTTTGTAAGCATACGCAGCATTTGAAGATTTTCGAGTTCGACCGTAAAATCATTGTAACGGGCAGCCATAGTGCCTGCAAATATGTTTAAAATCTGAAGTTCTGTAAAAGCACGGGGCTTTATTTGTGCTTTGGCAAATGCAGGATCTTCTTGAGATTTGTTGCCCAAAACATCGCTTACCACACGGTTAATTCCATTAGTAAAAGAAGTCAGTGCTAATTTAAAATCATCAGAACAAGCTTCAAGTTCTTTGCTTAATTCTTTGTAAAATACTTTGTCGCGGCGGGCGGCGAAATCGTTATCGACCATTTTTTCACCAAATACTTCGGCCAAAGAGCCCTCAACAGAGCGTCTTAAAACTTCGAGCTGAAAAAGTCTGTCTTTTGCCATACAATAGCCGTATCCAAAAAACACACCTGCAGCATCTTTTGCGTAAACATGAGGAATACCGTTATTGTCATGTCTTATAACTATACCTTCATTGTTTGCATAAACAGAAGTCGAAAAAAGAATCAAAACTACAACAAAAAAGAGCTTAAAAACTTTCATTTTTTTACCTTATTTTACAAAATGTCGTATGGCGTCTAAATAAGGCTCGCCTTCATCCATACTGCTGTGCACTTCAGAAATTAGTCGTTCTCTCAAATGTTTTACCGGGTAAGAAGTTTCATCTGAAACAATTTTTAAAAGCTCGTTGTGATCAGGTGTATATCTAATACCTAAGCGTATCCAAGAGCCTAAGTCGCCCGGGTTATCGCCCATTTTAACGGCAATAATATTTATTACCTGTTTTTCACCTTGTTCAAGGGCTTCTATTGTGCGAGTTTCTGAAAGAACCTTCAAGTCGTTTGAAGAATTAAAAAACACTCTGATGTTTTTAAGAGTTCCAATTTTGCTTTCTATGGTTGCGCTCATTCTAACAGACTCACCGTATGCACGTGCTTTTTCTGTTATTTTTAATTCTACGCTTTCGGGCAAATTGTATAGGGCTTTATCAGAAGCCACAAAACTTTCGTCACAAAATGCCGGGAAGGAAACGAAACATAAGCAAAATACCATTAGTAAACAAGAAAGATCGTTAAACATTCTAATCATATTAGTACCCTTCAGAGTGATTTGTTACATTGTAACTATTTTGTGATTCACATGCAATTGCGTTTTATATATAAGAATGAAGCCCTGATATAAGCAGATTAACACCAAACAATGTAAACATTGTTACAATAAAGCCCATTACAGAGAGACAGGCAGTAGAAACGCCGCCCCAACCCCGCACAAGGCGCACATGCAAATATATAGAATACACAAAGAAAGTAATTAAAGCCCAAGTTTCTTTTGGGTCCCAGCCCCAGTATCTTCCCCAGGCTTTATTTGCCCATATCATACCAAATATCAATCCACCGACAGTGAACAATGGAAAGCCCACTGCAATTGCTCTGTAAGTAAGATTGTCCAGCTTTTGTGCATCAGGCAAGATCTTGCCTAACCCACGCCATAAATATTTGGCCAAAAATAGCAACATAAAAGCCAATATGGCTATTACTATCCAAAGATTATAACGAACTTCGGCATAAGCAGGCTTCGAACCTAATGAATAGGCCAATGCACCCATTCCCACAAAAAACAAAACAGGTAAAACCCAAGCAACAGCGTAGCAAGCAATCTTTTCTTTGCGCGACAAACAGGTTTCTTCAGCATTGTCAGAACGCTCTGACAAACGTTTTAAGCAATATAAATAGCTTAAAACAAATGCTATTGCGAAACAGGCTTCGCCCAAAAAGGCCAAAGATACATGCAGATGCAGCCAGTAAGAGTTTAGCGCGGGAACTAACGGACGCACATTAGACGGAAAAACCGAAGCAATACCGATCATTAAAACGGCAGTGGCAACAGAACCGGCTTCAACCAGCGTCACAGACTCTTTTGAGGTAAACATCAAGCCGGCTAACACAATAAAAGTAGAAAGCGTGACCAACGACTCATACATGTTTGATAAAGGCGGGTGACCGGCAGTATACCAACGATAAAGCAGTGCAGATAGGGCAAACATTGCGCCAATCCAATTAAGTATGCGCGCAAAATTATATAATTTTTGGCGCTTAAAGCCCAACGAAACACTGTAGAGGGCAAATGCAACAAGATAGCTGAGCAAAGCCACTACAAACATAAAAATTTCCGGATTATTATTATTCATGTGCAACACCTATTTTATCTAATTCTTTCTTATAAACTTCTACTGTTCTGTTGCCGGTCACGGCGGCAAATGCTGTGCCGTCCGGCTCCGAAACCAACCAAACTTCGCGGTAACCCGAGCCAAAACATAACATCATGCCGGCGGCAAAAAGCAAGCAGCCTACCCAAACCCAAAATTTACCCGGATCATGGGTTACGGTCAAAACACTCTCATATCGCGGTTCTGCAGATACGAACACAAAATTGAAGGGCAAATTAGATACATGAGCACCGAGCGAAGCTTGTGATTCGCTAAAGCCCCACGCCCTGCCAACTTCTTGGTTTTCTGCATTAGAATCAATTGCAATTATGCGAGCAGCAGGATTTTTGAGTTCATTCGAGACAGAAACAAAAGCTCCGTTGACTATTCTGAAATCTTCTTTAAAATCAAACAAGAGCAATTCGTGCTCATACCAAGGAAACTTCTGAGGTTTATTGAGTGTTAATTCGATTTCGGCCGGAAAATAAGCTGCTTTTACCGGATCTTCTGTGTTTTCTAAGGGAACAACTTTCAAACGAACCGTAGGGTAATATTTTCTCCAGTTAGCCTGAAAAAATGTATAGTCTCCAAAAGTAACCGGCTCATTTACTTTAACAACCGACTTATGCTTTTCTTCGCCGTTTTTTATGAAACTTACG